>NZ_JBRUGW010000016.1:0-43353 GCF_053206505.1 Streptococcus fryi
GCTGGGTACTTAGCCTACAGCGAAATGGTCGGCTGATTCGTCAGGGAAACCAGCACCAAGAAGTAGACATTTATCACTATATTACTAAAGGGAGTTTTGACAACTACCTCTGGCAAACTCAGGAGAACAAGCTCAAGTATATTACTCAAATCATGACCTCTAAAGACCCTGTGCGGTCGGCAGAAGATATTGATGAGCAGACCATGACTGCTTCAGACTTTAAGGCTTTAGCAACTGGTAATCCTTATCTCAAACTGAAAATGGAACTAGAGAATGAGTTGACGGTATTGGACAATCAAAAGCGTGCCTTTAATCGCTCCAAAGATGAATATCGCCATACCATTTCTTACTGTGAGCAGAACCTCCCTGTATTAGAGAAACGCCTTAGTCAATATGACCGTGATATTGCCCAATCTTTGGCAACTAAGTCACAAGATTTTATCATGCGGTTTGACAATCAAATGATGGATAACCGTGCAGAAGCTGGAGACTATCTACGTAAACTCATTACCTATAACCATTCTGAAGCCAAAGAAGTAAGAACGCTTGCGACCTTTAGAGGGTTTGAGCTTAAAATGGCAACCAGAAGTCCTAGTGAGCCTTTACCAGATATGGTGTCTTTAACCATTTCAGGAAGCAACCAGTATTCTGTCTCTTTAGACTTGAAATCAGATGTGGGAACCATTCAACGCATTACTAATGCCATTGACCATATTTTAGATGACCAAGAAAAAACTGAAGAAATGGCTAATAACCTCAAAGACAAGCTTGCAGTCGCAAGGGTAGAAGTGGAAAAGGTCTTTCCTAAAGAAGAGGATTATCAGCTGGTTAAAGCTAAGTATGACCTTCTTGCCCCCTTGGTTGAACAAGAAGCAGAGGTTGAGGAAATTGATGCAGCACTAGCTAAGTTCAATGAAACGATCCAACCGCAACACGACCAACAACTTTCGCTTGATTTTTAAGAAAAAAGGCTGACAAAAAATAATGAACGCGGTAAAATGAAGTCTAGAAATCATCAAAGGAGAATTGATTATGACCCAGACAGTAGAAGATATACGTTACCAATTAGAAGAATGGTTAGCACAAGGTTTTACAAGTCCTGAAGATAGAGATAACTATCAAGCCTTAAAGGAACAATATGAAGATGAAACCCTTGATTACAGCTTTTCAAAGCGAGAAATCATTGGTCAATTAGATATCATTATTACCACTCGTGAGAATGATTTTCCAGACTTAGATGAAGAGACTAAAGGAGAGTATCTAGACCTGGTTGGCCAACTGGATGACCTAGACAAGGGGAAGGCAGATTATTATCGTAAGCAATTAACGTAGAAAGAGGTACAGATATGATTGAACAAATTATTCAAAGTCTTTTGATTATCGCAGCAACAGGGCTGATTTTGCTTGTCCTTTACCAGATTGCGAAGATGCTTGGTAGCTTATTTGTCATTGGTTTAATCGGATTTTTAGCTTTCACAGAAGTCTATGGAATTTACCTCTTTTTTACAGAACGATACCTCTATGTGGAAGATTTAGCCACCAATAGTATTTTGAGCTTTACCACTTTCTATATTATTTTTAATCTTTTACTTGTCTTTGGACTTGTTAGAAAAGTTGTTAGAAGTCGGATGGCATAATAAAAATGGTTATCCAATTTTTGACAAATAAAGTAAATAACCAGCATCAGGTATTTTAATGATGCTGGTTATTTACTTTATTGTAAGATGAGTGAGCTATATTTGATAGGGATAATTTTTCACTAGATTTTCAAGGTAAAGTTCAAACATTGAAGCAATAGAGGTACTCCCGACCATTTTGAAATAAGTAATAACTGAGAAACAATTATTTAAAGTACTTGTTTTTCTAGTCAAGTAGTTGAGCACCTCACTAAAAAATAATATACAGCTTTTTTCATAGAGACAATCATCATTTAATTTGAAAGTTTGTACCGTATCCAGGGTTTGTTGAGCTCTTATTAAATCTTGTCTGTCAATGTATAAAATTACCATGTTTATGAACATTCGTATAGACTCGTTACCATAGTATCTCAAGGTAGAATACTTCTCGATATTGTAATTAACTTTAGCAAAAACGAGCTCAATGAATTCGTTATCAAAAATAAACATTGAGTTATTAAAAAGTACTGTTTCATAGTGAGTCCACGTTTCGATATTTATCAGATATTCACGTAGTAATTTTTCTTCATTAGGAGCTTTTTCTCCAGTTAATCGACCAATCAAACTGGAAATAAGTGAGGATAGAACCTGCTCTTTACTCGATGATTTGGAAGAATAATTAGTTAGCAAATTATTCAATTCTTTAATGTCTTTATTTTCAAAATGAAATTTAACTTTCTCCATATCAGAGAATTCTTTAGATACTTGAAAGTTATTATTTATAAAGAGGAATTCATCAACGTTTACATTAAGACTGTCTAAAATATAAAACAACTTTTTTGCTGAAATATCTATTTCATCTTTTACAAATCTGTAATACGTTTGCCTAGAAAGATAATCTCCACAGATTTGTTTTATAGAAAAATTTTTTTGATGCCGAATAAATTCTACAGTTTGACCAAAATTCATAATGACCCTCGTGTAACATATTTGCAACCATTATATATGATTTGCAACAAAAAATCAATTTGATTTATACCAGTAGTAATATAGTTGCATAAATAAGTGGAGGGAAAATCTATGTGGTTATTACTATTATTCCTATAACTAAGTAATGAAAAAGAATGAAACCTGTCCTTAGCGACATGAATTTTGAAAAAGTTTTAACCAAAAAAAATGAGTTAGATAATGTAAATGATTTATGGTATTTTGTTAAAAGTTCAAAAAATAGATGGATTGCAGGTTCTGCCCATTAACTAATTATTAATTTTGGGACAGGTTGCTTTCTGAAGCAAGTAATGGTTTGGAGGATGAGTGATGATAGTAAAAAATTATAACCTGGTAATTGGGAAAAAAGTTTTATTGAAAGACTCAGAGTTATATTTCGAGGAAGGAATAACAAATCATGTAATAGGACGAAATGGTTCGGGGAAATCTCAACTTGCCAAAGATTTTATTTTAAATAGGGGAGGATATTTTTCAAGGAATATTCCGGATCGAACATTAGTCATTTCGAGTTATTCAAATTTACCCAAAGAATTGACGCTAAATGATGTGATAAAAACAGTAAGCTGGTCTTTATCTGCTGAGATTTATAGATTACTGGGTTTAGAAAATGTGCCAAATAATATTCCATTAAAAAAATTAAGTGATGGACAAAATCAGAAAATAAAATTATATATTTTATTATCTAGGAATAAAGAAATTATTATTCTTGATGAAATTACTAATGCGCTTGATAAAGCTACTGTTAATGAAATTCATATTTTTTTACAAAAATATAGTAAAAAACATCCAGAAAAAATTATTATAAATATTTCTCATGATTTGAGTGACATTCGAACATTACATGGAAATTATTTTATAATCGATAATCAAAGATTATACCAAATTTCGACAGCGGACGAAGCAATAAAATGGTATTTAGGAGAAATTTGATATGTTAAAAATGGAATTTATTAAGTCGTTTAGAAATAAGACATTACTTTATATTTTTTCTTCTGTTATTTTATCTTATATTTTGGGCTATATTTTGCCTGTTGGAATTGATAAAGTTAGTAAACTTAGTATAGGTGATTTTTATTTCAGTACATACACAGTTTTTACCCAGTTTGGTTTTTTGTTATTTGGTTTTGTAATTGTCTATTTTTTTAACAAGGACTATGCTGATAAAACAATATTATTCAGCTTCTTCTCAGGTATTAATTCACTGAAATTTCTTTTTACAAAAGTGACAGTACTTCTATTTGAATTTATTTTTTCAATTTTTATTTCTAATATTTTAACGGCATTGTTTCTTCGTTTTAATAGTTTTCATTTTATGTTTTCTTTATTAATGTTTTCATTAATTGTTCTTCAATATATCTTGATTGTTGGCACCATTAGTTTAATATTTTCAAATTTGTTAATCTCATTAGGAGTATCACTTGTTTATTGGATACTGTCTATCATTCTTGTTGCAGTAGGAGGTTTTTTTAAACTTGTTGCAATTTTTGATGCTTCCAATTCTTTATATGTTTTAGTTGAAAAAATATTTTCTAAAGGGGAAATTATTCAAATGCACGACTTTGTTGTTGTAATCCCTTATATATTAATTCTAATTTTTCTAAGTTTATTTGTTGGAGTCATTTCTAATAAAAGATGGCTCAGAAATGGTCTACTATAAATAGAGAAAATTTATGCTAAGGATTATCGGATTACCTAAATTAGGTAGTCTTTTTCTTTTTTGTGATAACTTTTCCAAGTCCATCTTGTTATGATGGTGCTATCTTATGGAAAAAGGAGATAGCACTAGTGATGTTAAACAAAATGAAGGCTCGGCTATTGATTGGTTTGGGTGGTCTAGCTGTAACTAGCTTTATGGTGATGATGGGTTACACCATTGGTTCTCAGTCTGTAACCAATCACACGCAGAAACAAATCCAGTCCGAGGCTCAAAAATTGCTGGCCAAAGAGAAAGAAAAAGAGAAGGCAAGTGTTCTCTCTGACGAGTTAGTCAAGGAATTTCTCACGCAATACTATACCAAGGAAAAGCTGGGCGAGAACAACAACCGTATCAAGCCCTATATGACAGATTCTGCCTTTAAGGAAGAGGTATCTCGTCAAGAAGATTCCATTAATCAAGTCTATAAAGACTATATGTTGGATTATCGCTTTGATTCTGCCAATATCTATGTCAATACAGAAGAAAATGAAGCTTTTGCGGAAGTATCTTATCAGGTTGTTTACGTGTCAGATGTCAGTGATAAGGCTCAGAAAAGCACACAGACAGAAACCACCTCTCTTAAACTATCTTATGCCAAATTGTCAGATAAACTCCTTGTCAATCAGGTAACCATTTGGAATGGGAAGCTAGGGGACTTGAAAGAGTCTTCTGATGGAGTAAATTCAAGCATTCCAAAGATTCAAGGGACTACTACAAGTGAGACCAACTAGCAGGAGTTTATCTTCTGCTTTTTTTGATAAGGAGATGGCATGACAAGAATTGAAAGAGTAAAACAAAAGGCGATTTTAGAGGTGGCAGAAAGTCTAGGTTATTCTTTTAAACGACTATTAGGGCAAGTCTATGAACATCCAGAACATGATTCTTTTAGGATTTTTGCGGCTACCAATACTTTTAAATGGTTTTCACGTGACATTCAGGGAGATGTGATTGATTTCGTTCAGTTAATGACAGGAGTGTCTTTTAAAAAAGCCCTGTCTTACCTTGAAACTGGAGACTTTGAACAAGCTAAGGTAGTCGAAGAGACTTATCAACCCTTTCGTTATTATTTAAGTGAAGAATCTTTTCTCAAATAGAGAAGTTGCTCTATACTGCTCCATCATTTATTAATGCAGTAAAATCAACTGTGCCAGAAGAAACCTTACAGGCAGTGTTATCTAAAGAGCAAAAACAAGCAATTGCAAAAGGTGCTTTAAAATTAATGACTAAAAAAGATGGTTCATTAATGGCTACATTATTGAATACGGAAACTGGGAAAATTGCTGCAACAGTACCTTTGGAAACTGTGAATCTTGCACCTGAAATTACTGAATCAATTTCCAATTACTCGTCACAACTTCAAATGGCACGACTTGCGGAGCAGATTGAAAATGTTCAGCTTGCGATTGAGGATGTCAGAAAGGGGCAGGAGTCTGACAGATTAGCTATAGCGTATAGTTGTCAACAAAAATTAATTCAAGCAAGGGAAATTGTCAACCCACAGTTAAGAACTTCCATGCTTCTTCAGGTAATTTCTGATGCTGAAGATAGTCGCAATCTTTTGATGCTAAGCCAAAAATCTAATGTATCTTTCATTCAAGAACAACCTAAGGATACTTTTGGTAAATTATTAAAAGGTGTTAAACAAGAAAAAATTGATTCTAGGATTAATGAAATCAGAGACGGACTATCTGCAGTAAATATTGTTTCATTGTCAGCCGCAATAGCTTATAATGAATTGGGTGAAGAGAAAGCTGCTCAAAAAAGTCTCGAGTACTTTGCACAATTTATCAATAATACATATCTAGCGACACCAAATTTGGTGGAACGATTGGACTTGCTTGATTCATCACCAACAAATTATTGGACTGAAGAGCTACCAAAAATTAAGACAACTATTTTAGAATTACCAAATAAATTAAAAGAAATTGAAACAGAGGAACTAATATGATAGAAAAAAAGACTTGTAAAAAATGTGGTAAAATCCTTCCAAAAGATTATAAATATAATAGGTGTGAATCATGTAGAAATAAGACTTTGGGTGAAATACGTGAAGCTGGGAAAGTAGTGGGAGGTATTGCTCTAACTGTTGTACCTTTTATATTAAAAAATGTTCTCGGAAGAAGTAGAAGGTAGGATATAAATGTAAAGGATTAAAAACTCTTGAAATTGCTTGGTTTCAAGGTTTTTTAATCTGGATTATGAGTCTTGAACAAAGTGAAAGCCAGCGTCTTTAGGCGCTGGCTGGTAATGTGGGCTTATAGCCCCGGTTCAAAACACCCCGTTATCCACTGTTGAGATAACGGGGTGTTTTATATCTAATAGCTTTTAAAGACGGAGATGCTATTAGATGACAAATGCATTGATTTCAGCTTCGATATTAGCAATTTTTTCTTCAGCTTCAGCGAGAGTTTGTCCAACTGTTGCGATGTAGAATTTGATTTTTGGCTCGGTACCTGAAGGGCGAACAGCAAACCAAGAATCATCCGCAAGTGAGTACTTAAGCACATCAGATGGTGGTGTTGTCAGTTGTGTGACTTGTCCAGCTTTATCAGTAGCTGTTTGTTTGGCGAAGTCCTCAAAGAGAACAATGTCTGTTTGATTGAACTGTTCAGGAGCATTATCACGGAATTTTGCCATGATGGCTTTGATTTGAGCAGCACCATCAACACCTGATAGGGTTAATGAGATCGTTTTTTCCGCAAAATAACCGTACTCTTGATAAATTTCATCAAGCCCATCAGCTAGAGTGAGACCACGAGAGCGGTAGTAGGCAGCGATTTCAGCAATCAATAGCACAGCTTGAATAGCGTCTTTATCACGGACAAATGGTTTGATCAGGTAGCCAAAACTTTCTTCAAAACCAAACATATAGGTGTGGTTGTGTTTTTCTTCAAACTCTTGGATTTTTTCTGCGATAAATTTGAAACCAGTTAAAACATTAAACATGGTTGCGCCGTAGCTTTCAGCAATTTTAGTGACCAATTCTGTTGAGACGATAGATTTAGCCAAAGCAGCATTGGAAGGTAGAGTACCAGCTTGCTTATGTGCTTCAAGGATGTATTTGGCAATGATAGCACCGATTTGGTTGCCCGAAATGTTTTGATATGAACCATCGGCTTGACGAATTTCGACACCGAGACGGTCAGCATCAGGGTCGGTAGCTAAAAGCACATCTGCATCCACTTGGCGTCCTAATTCCTCAGCAAGAGCAAAAGCAGCTTGACTTTCTGGATTTGGTGATTTAACTGTTGAAAAATCAGGGTCTGGATTAGCTTGTGCTTCAACAACTTGAACGGATTCAAAACCAGCCTGAGCTAAGGCACGACGAGCGAGCATTTCACCAGTACCGTGTAATGGTGTATAGACGATCTTCATGTCGCGACCAAATCTTTGGATTAGGTCTGGATTGATATTGACATCTTTAACTTCCTTGAGGTAAGCTGCATCAACATCTTCTCCGATGATTTCAATCAAGCCGTCGGCTTTTGCTGTTTCCAAATCAGCAACACCAATGGTAAATGGATTATCAATAGCTCTGATATATGTTGTCAGTGCATCGGCATCAGCAGGCGGCATCTGTCCACCATCTGAACCATAAACCTTATAGCCATTAAATGGTGCAGGGTTGTGACTAGCTGTAATCATGATACCTGCAAAGGCGTTTAAGTGGCGAACGGCAAAAGACAATTCAGGTGTTGGACGTAGGGATTCAAAGACATAAGCCTTAATGCCATGATTGGCAAGAACACGCGCAGCATCTTCAGCAAATTCAGGTGAGAAATGGCGTGAGTCGTAGGCAATAGCCACACCACGTTTTTTACCTTCATCACCTTTTGTTGTAATCAATTTTGCCAAGCCTTCAGTTGCCTGACGAACGACGTAGATATTGATACGGTTAGTTCCAGCACCGATGTAGCCACGCATTCCAGCAGTTCCAAACTCAAGATTGGTATAAAAAGCATCTTCTTTGGTTTTTCCATCCATTTTCACTAACTCATCTTTAAGATAATCAGGTAAGTCTGTGAATTCAAGCCATTTTTGATAGTTTTCAGTATATGTCATAAATATCTCCTTGCAAAAGTAACCTCTTAAATGCTTTCAGTATATCATTTTTTATGAAAAATAACAATCTTTTCAAGGCCTGTATTTTCATCTTGATGCTTTACCAGAGGAATACGTATCCTTGGGGTTATGTTTACGTATCCTTGGGGTTATGTTATTGTTTATCATATCAGCATACTGATGTGATCAATGGTTTTCACTAAAAAAATCAGAAGTTAGAAAAGCTCTAACTTCTGATTTGGTCTTATTGTTTGATTTTTTCGAGAACTGGGACGATAGCTAAGGATAGAACAATCGATAGTATCATTTCAGTTAATGAATTGGTTGAGACAATAAGTGTCAGAACAGCTTGTGCTCCCCCTTTGTCAGCAAAGAAATCAGGGAAAAGGAATAAGATACCACTGAGGACGAAGATAGTGTTTGTCACTGAACCAAGTCCCCCAGCTAGAGCTAGACCGATTTTGTTATGGATGATTTTGTAAACAAAATAAGGTACAATACCAATCAATATACGTGGTACTAGGGCAATTATCACAGAATTGAGATTACCTCCGGGAGCAAATGGACTGAATAGGAAGCTGCTCGGTCCAATTAAGATACTAGCGTTTACCAAGCTAACCATCCCCATTAATCCTCCTAAAATAGCACCGACACGTGGTCCATAGATAATACTCGCTACAATAACAGGAATATGGTTTAAAGTTGGTGTGATTGGTAAGGGTAAAATCCGAAATAAGATTTGACTAATGACATGAATCACTAGCATGACAGCAAAAAAGATAGAAATAGCTGCTAGGTCTGAGGATTGTTTTTTCATTACTGTAACTCCTTAATGCGTTCTAAAATCGTTTCTAGTTCAGCGAGAGCACCTCTTCCTGTATCGCCACAAGCGAGGAGGGATTCTCTTGGTTCTATTATCTCATATCCAACGTGTCTTAGTTTGTCAAGATTAGATTGTGTGATGGGATTATCATACATTTTGGTATTCATAGCGGGAGCTATGATTTTAGGGACATGGGGAGGGAGTGCAAGTGCAACTCCAGTCACCATGTTATCAGCCATGCCGTAAGCTAGCTTGGCTATCGTATTCGCTGATGCTGGTACTACAAGGAACAGATCGGTCTGTTTAGCTAAATCAATATGACTGACAGAGGCAGGGTCAATTTCGGTCATAATATCAATATGAACCGGTTTTTGCGATAAGACTTGTAACGTTAAAGGGGTTATAAAGTGCGTTGAGGCTTCTGTCATCAAGACCTGCACATCATAGCCTCGTTTTTTGAGCTGACTGGTCAAATCTGCAGCTTTATAGGCAGAAATACTACCTGATACAGCTAGGGTAATGGTTTTAATCATTTGTGACCCTTTCTAAAATGAAATGAGCGATTTCTTCTTTAGTTGTCACTAGAGTTGCTGTTGTGCCATCAACGAGATAAGCACGGTGTTGTTCAGGACTGATGTCTGTCAAATCATTAGCAAGAATGTAATCTGCATGATTGGCTATTAGACTTTTCCTAGCGACATCAATCAATTCATCTTTTGACACATCCACTAATAATTTGAAACCAACCAATATGATGTTTGGATGCCATGACTTGATGTAGCTGATTACCTTTGGCGTTTTTTTGAGGAATAAAACCTGTGTTTCAGACGCTGATGAAATTTTCTTGTCTGTGTTGCTTTTGTTTAATAATTCCTCGATGGATGAGGCTCCCTTTAATTCTTCAATGTCGGTCATGTAAACAGGAGTATAATCAGATACAGCCATACTATGAATCATGACATCGTGTTGTGGGACAAGTTCTTCTAATGTTGTCATTAAACTGGCAACATTAGTAATAAGTACAGTCTGTAAGTTAGGGTGATTTTTAGGTTTTTTGGCAGCCTGTGTGGTTACCAATGTTACAGAATGACCCTGAGTTAAAAAAACGTCTGCGATTGTAGCCCCTAAAGTCCCAGTAGCGTGATTGGTAATACTTCTAACGCTATCAATAGACTCAGTTGTGCCACCTGAAGTGATTAAAATTTTCATAGGTTTATTTTACACAAAAATCTGGTTTTCGTAAACAAAAGAAGTGGCAGTACGAAGTGATTAAGGAGATGATTTATACCTCAACTTAGCGATACTATTTTGCCCATCGTCACTTTGGAAGACGATTGGTTATGGTCAGTTGAAAAAGTCATGTCACACTAACTGTCTAAGCTTCCGTTGTGTTTATAGTGATATGGTTATTTCATTTTAGACATCTCATGACAACTAAAAACGTTCGTATCGTTAGAAAAAACTAGTGACACGAACGTTGATAGGTATAAGTTGGATTTAGAATTATGATAAGATAAAGTATTCAATATGAATGTCTTGTTCAGGATAGTGATTGACCAATTCGTTGGCGATATGATCATACATCTGATGGAGTTTTGTGATTTTATCGGGATATTGTGACCCAATATAGTGAAAAGTGCACTCGATTGTTAGAAATAATTCATGAAAGAGAGTGTTCATGTCATCTATTTTTTTGACTAATTCAGGATTATCGTTTAAAAAATCAGGAGCAACTTTCCGGCTTTCGAGAAATCCTTCACGCTCTTTAACAGGGTAAGAACCATATTCTAAGCTAAGTTCATAAGTCATATTGCCATTCCTCCGAGTTTATTTCTATTGACTATTGTAACATAAGTGTTTGGTGATACCAAACGTGATGATTTTTGTTTTTTTATGATGATAATAGACATTTGATGTTATAATAGATGTAGCATATTATGGGAGGAGCTTTCATGAAAAGATGTGTGTTTATCAGTGGAGCTACCAGTGGAATTGGTAAAGCTATGGCCTATGCCTTTGCAAAACAAGGGGATAATCTCATTTTAACAGGTCGAAGAGTTCAGTTATTGAAAGAGATTAAGCTTGATTTAGAAACACTCTATTTTGTTAATGTTAGGATATATGAGTTAGACGTGACTGATTTAGGACAGATGGCAACTGTTTGTCAGACTATTTTAAGTGATGGTGGTAGCATAGATATTCTAATCAACAATGCCGGTTTAGCTTTGGGACTGGATAAATTTCAAGACAGTGACTTATCAGATATCATGACTATGCTAGATACCAATGTGAGAGGAGTTCTTTCTTTAACACGCTTATTGTTACCGAGTATGGTTGAGCGAAATCAAGGGCATATTATCACAATTGGCTCTACGGCAGGAATTTACGCCTATGCTGGAGCAGCAGTCTATAGTATGACTAAGGCAGCAGTGAAGACATTATCAGATGGCATAAGAATTGATACTATTGAGACAAATATCAAAGTGACAACAGTTCAACCTGGTATTGTCGAGACTGATTTTAGTCAGGTGCGTTTTCATGGCGATACAGAACGAGCTGCCAACGTTTATAAGGGTATTGAAGCTCTAAAAGCTGAAGATATCGCAGATATTGTTTGTTATATAGCAAATCAGCCAAAGCATGTTCAGATTTCAGACATTACCATAATGGCTAATCAGCAAGCAACTGGTTTCACTATTCATAGAGAAGACAAAAAGTAAAGGAGTAAAATGATGGGTTTATTTTCAGGATTATTAGGGAATGCTTCTCAGTTAGATACTGACAAAATTGAGCGTGAATTAGCTCATGTTCTAATGCCAAATGAACAAATTGAGATAGCATTTAGTTTGGTTAGGGATTTGATTGTTTTTGCTGAAAAAAGGTTGATTTTAGTTGATAAACAAGGATTGACAGGTAAAAAAGTCTCGTATAAGTCGATTCCTTATCGCTCTATTTCA
Organism: Streptococcus fryi; assembly: GCF_053206505.1. NCBI lineage: Bacteria > Bacillati > Bacillota > Bacilli > Lactobacillales > Streptococcaceae > Streptococcus > Streptococcus fryi. Next base: position 12,163 of record NZ_JBRUGW010000016.1, read on the forward strand.
CGTTTCTCAGTTGAAACATCAGGTCATTTTGATCTTGATGCTGAATTAAAAATCTGGATTTCATCGGGTGTCGAACCTGCAGAAATACTCAATTTTAAAAGTGATCAGAGTGTTATCCAAATCCAGAAGGCTTTGGCAACGGCAGTCTTAAATTAGTCTTTAAGTCTATCTAATCTTATATACAGTTTGAAAAGGATTTAATGCCAATTTGAATGGTGTTAAATCCTTTTTTGTTATCCGCAATCACAGCAAGGTATATTTTAAAAGAAATGTATCGTTTTTTAATTGTTTCTGAATGTTTAATAACTTATTTTAAAAATATCTGCATTTTTGAAATAAAAAAACGCTATTATTTGCAAAAAATAATATATCAATCTTTTTATTTGTTAAAAAAATTACAAAAAATATCTAAGTGGCAATATAGTTGCCACATGATATGATAAACTATGTGTGTTAATAAGTCTGTATAGACTTAGCATAGAAAGGAAGTGGGAATTAAGTAATTCCGTTAACATAAATAATAGACTATCATTTATATCTGGATAGGGTATATAGATAGTCAATCATTTCGTAGTTATCACTAAATATTATCATACAGTTGTTACAATTTTAGAAAGTACTGCTAATCTAGAATAGTGATAGATTTGGTGAGCACATAATTTCTTGATTAAGAAAATATATAATGTTATTATATTGTGTGGGAGATGAAAAAAGTGTAATCCCATAAGAAGGAGGGTCTTATGTTTTATAAAGGAAAGCATAGTGAAACAAAGCAACGCTTTACGATTAAGAAATTTAAAATCGGAGCAGCGTCTGTACTTATAGGAACATTGTTCTTTACAGGGCAAACACTGGTAAAAGCGGATGTGACTGCAGCTAGTTCAGTAAGTGAAGGAGAGGCTGTTGTAGTGGAAACTGCCACTCAGCCAGATTCATCTACTGATGTTATTTCTTCGGAAATCACTCCTAGTGATACTGAAGAATCTATTGATAATGCACCTATTAATGAGTCTGTAAATCTTGAGAACTCTGATAAGGAAACTCTTGTAGAGAAAGACTCAGGAAGTATTAGTGAGGAAACACCTCCAGTTCACAAAGAAGAGCGGGTAGAGGAAAAACCAAGGACAACACCACGCTTTATCCCAAATAATACCGTTCCTGATCTAAGTAACACAGCTACAGCTAAACCAGCTAATGAGGGTCAACCTATTCCGACAGACGGTAAATTTAGGGCAGATACTACAGCTAGAGCTATACCAGATCAATTGGAGAATCCAACACCTACTGTTATTGAAAATGTTAACGCTATAACAGATGCTGAAGCAGAAAGCATTAGACGTGCTATTGTCAATGCTAACCCTAGTCTGAATTATAGTAATCCTAATATTCGTTTTAATGATGAGATTACCATTCAACAAAGAGGAGGAACAGGTACTCCTGTAGGTTCAACTACAGTCATCTATCGTAATCCTGAAACAGGTGATGAACTTCGCCGATTTACATTAAGTCCATCTGATGTAACAACGACACCTACTCAGGCTATCAATAAAGATCGTTTGGCAACAACCATCAACTGGTTTGATTTATCGAAAGCAGAAATCACCTATCCGCCAGGAATGCAGAAAAAAATGGTTAGCCAAAATGTTAGAAATGGAGATCCTAAACAGTATGAGGCTCTGCAGGTTGGGATGACCTTTAAGATTCCTACCAAGATTGATGGTTATGAAATTACAGCAACTGTTACAAAACTTGAGGCTAAACCTGTCGCGACAGATCCCAATAAACAGTCCGATGGTACTAATCCTAATGCTGTTCGGAAATATAAATCTGATTTAAAGCCTGGAAATATACAAGAAGCAGATTTTGGTAAGGCAGCAGAGGTTATTTTAAGCCCTCAATCAAATTGGTCTCACTTAAAGAGGGCAGGTATCAGTACTGGTGAAGGTTTGACCAATTTTTCATCTAACCTCAATCATGGAAATGTCGGTGTTAGTTTTGCGGTTACAGCAACTTATAAGGGAAAACCGGTATCTGTTGCATTAATTGCTGCGGACGGCGAAGAAGGTTCTATGTCTGAGGTGGTGCAATTTATTTCAGATGGTACCCCTTGGCGTGAATTTACAAACATTAGTTCTAATACGAATAGTAATGGTAAAGTTACAATTCCAAGAAGTCGCCCACAAACGGTCAATGACTTAGCGAGAGACTATGGTAATGGTAGTCTTGATTTTCGCGGTGCGCAATTAAATGCAGAAGAATGGGTGGTAACGGATGCGGATGGACGACCAGCTATCTACGGTAAGGATGCAGCAGGTAATAATGCTTTTGGTCCAGCTATAACAGGTTTTAGTTCAGGTTATGCTAATAGGTTAGGTAGTGTTCCGATTGGTATTTCAGAAGATGTTTCTAATTTTTCAATTTATATCAACTCTTTCGGTGCTCAGTCAGCTATGATTGGTTTTGTCGTCTATGATTCAGGAGATGCTCCAGAGTCTTATGGCACAGCCAAGCATCTTTTAGGTCCATTCTCTACAATTAGCGATACTGGTGTCGCAACCATTCATACACAACCTTATCTAGGAAATACACCGGGAGATCCTGATTATCAATCTACTTCTGGAAAAGATGCTAGTGGTGCCTGGAGTTTGGACGACGTTGTCTACACAGAAGCCTATAGTGAACAAAAATTAAATCAAGGGGATAAAATTACTTTAGCTGACGGTAGAACAGGAACATATTCTGTTAACAAAACGGGTAATGGTATTCTAACCTTTGATAACGGTTCTACTTTAGCATTGCGTAACTCTGAAGAAATTACGATTGCTAAACCAGATGGTAAAAAAGTTATTGGTGTCTTTAATCAGGTTAATAAAGCAATTGCTATCGGAGCTTTACCTGATGAGGGTGAACGTCAGTTACTTGATGAAACTGTGACAACAAAGTATACAGTTAAAAAATCCTCTGATACAGAGTATACTCTAAAAGGTATTGAAGCACATCTTGGTGAAAATAATGATAAGGCTTTTGTTCGAGGTTGGGTTGACTTTAATGGGGATGGTGTCTTCAATGAGAATGAATCATCAGAACTTCTTGAAATCAGGAAAGATGGTACTGTTGATCTCGTGTTTAAAAATACACCACAGCTTTTAAATACTTCACTTGATACAGTGGGAGTTCGTGTCCGTATTGCATTAGACGGAAATGAAATTTTGACCCCTACCTCAACAGCCAACTCTGGTGAGGTGGAAGATTTTAAAACCTCTATTGAACATCTACCAAGAGGTACTAAAAAAGAAACATCAGGTATTCAAGGTGAGAAACAATCTACATCTTTAGAATTCGTAGCCTATGGTAAGAAATCTCCTGAATTTGCTGCATGGAATAATATAAATGAAAATATCCCTGCTAAAATAGTCTTAACAAGTGACATGGTTGCCTCTGAAAAAGCCACATCAACAGCAAATGTCAATGTTACAGATCTTGCTGGAACTACTGTATATAATGGGCCAGAAGTTGTTGTATTGGATGCTCAAGGTCACGAATTAGGAACTGCTGTCAAGGTTACGAATCCAAAAACAAATGCTGTTGAGTATTATTTGACGACATACGATGAATATGATTCACAAGGTAATAAGGTCGGAACATATTCTGTTAAAGGATTTAGTGGGACTAATGTTGGTAATTCGGCTGTAGAGGTTGAGTTCACTCCTGAATTAGGCTATGTAGGTCGTGCTAAGGGTGTTGCTGTTCGTGCATGGGATGATAACCGTAATGGTACTGGATGGACGGCTACTAATGCTACGATTGAAGAATCATTAAAACAAGTTCAAAGAGGTCTATTAGCACCTAAGGATGCAGTAAGAACAAACACAAATTCACGTTTGGTCGATGATGTTAACGGAACTACCTCTATGGATTCAGTCTATATCCCAACAGTTATCGATATAAAACCAATTGGTGATGGTGTTACAACAACAGATAAACAAGGTAAAACACAGAGTGTAACAGTAACACTTCCGACAAAAGGTACTGTCTATACAGAAAATGGTAATGAGATATTAGAAAAACCAACGAAAGATATTGTGAATCCGGATTCACCAGCAACGTTCTTAACAGATGGCATACAAGTAGGAGCGTCAGCTGGTCAAGCAACTCATGTTGATCCGAATACAGGTGCTGTAACTACTGTTGACAAATCTTATGCAGAGGTTAGTGAAAATCGTATTGTTATTACAGGTGAGGGGACATATACGATTGACCCTACGACAAAACAAGTGACATTTACTCCAGATCCTAACTTTGTAGGTAAAGCGACAGGTGTTACTGTCAAGCAAGCAGATGTTGATTATACTACACCGGTAGCTGGTGAACGAGCAACTGCAAAATATGGAACTGACTATGCGACAAATAAATATACGCCGATTGTCACACCAAAAACTGAAGCAGCCATAACTCGAAATATTAAGTATGTCTATGCTAATGATAACGATGCACCGGCAGATTTAGCTACATATAAAGACAATGAAAGCCTTCCTGATAGCAAAGCGATAACAACAAGTCAAACGCTTAATTTTACAAGGACATATACCTTTAATCAAGATGGAACAGTAACTTTAGGTAATTGGACACCAGTTGATAATGCTACATTTGATAAAGTTGTGTCACCTGAATTAGAAGGTTATACGGCAGAAGTTGTACCTACTACTCAAAAGGATGCTGAAACTTCAAATGTTAAGGCACTGGCACCTGAACCACAATCAATTAGGCTTGATGACAGTGATAATATTGATGTGTATGTTGTGTATAAAAAGAACCCAGTAACTGTTACTGAAGAACGTGAAGAAGTAAAACGTACTATTAATTATAAATACGAAGATGGAAGTCCAGTCTTAGAAAATGGTAATCCTAAAGTAATTGAGGAAACATTAGTTTATACTCGTACAAAAACAGTGGATGATGTGACTGGAAAAACAACCTACACTGATTGGGCAACGACGGACAATGAATTTGATTTAGTTGAGACGGCAGAAATCCCTGGCTATACACCAAATGAAGCATTTGTACCTAAATCACCTAAAGTCATTGCAACAGCTGAAGATACTGTTGTAGACGTTGTCTACAAGAAAGACGATCAACTTGCAGTTGTCAAATTTATTAATAAAAATACAAATGAGACTATTGATGTTATTATTGACAAAGGGAAAACAAACGATCCATTTGGTAAAAAAGATGATGTCGATAGACGATTGACTGAATTAAAAAAACAAGGTTATATCATTGAAACACCTGATACGGATAATGACTATCCTAACGGTGATGCACGTAAATTTGATACGGATAAAGCTGTTGATCAAGAGTATACCATTAAGCTAGTCGAAAGTGTTGTTCCAGCTCCTGAAACACCACCTGTACCAGGTAAACCGATTAATCCAGACGATCCAAATTCACCGGTTTGGCCACCTACAGTAGCTGATTTGCTAACGTCAAAAGATATCAATCGTAGGGTTGTATATGTTAAGGAAGAAGGTGGTAAGGAAGTAGCATCTGGTATAAATGATGCTGTTGACAAGGTTACATTTGAACGCAAGGCAAAAGTTAACATTGTTACTGGTGAAATTATTTATGATGACTGGTTACCGAAAAATGGCGATGTTACTTTTGATTCTATTAAGACCCCAATTTTACAGGGTTATGTTGCGGATAAATCATCTGTTCCTGCTGTTGAAAATACGGTAATGAGTTCTGATTTAGTAGAGAAGGTTATCTACAAACCTATTGGTAAATATGTACCAAAAGTTCCAGATGGATTTAAAGAACCTGAGTTACCACCTTATAAGAACGATCCAAATGATCCAACAGCTGTGACACCGCCTGAAACTCTGATACCTTACATTTCTGGTACAACCCCAGTTGGTCCTGATGGTCCATTGAAACCGAAAAATCCATTAGATCCATCTGAAGGTTATATACCACCTACACCAATTGCCGGGGATGTTGATACTCCTATTGTATATCTTGAAAATGGTGTCCAAGTTGCATCTGTTAATTATGTGGTAGAAAAAACAGATAAAGTTTTGGATACAGATACGGTAACTGGTAAAGCAGGAGAGCCAATTGTTTTTGATACAGTGGCATCAATCAAGGAACTTAACAAACGTGGATATGAATTAGTAACAGATGGTTATGCTACTGCTAAGGCATCAGAGAAAGTTTTTGACGATGATAGTGATAGTCCACAGATATTTACAGTTACTGTTCGTCCAAAATCTACTACAGTTACTCCAAATGAACCTAAGGTACCGGGAACTCCTATTAACCCAGATAATCCAGAAGGTCCAAGATGGCCAGATGGTGTACAAGAATCAGCTTTGAAGCGTACTATAAAACGTGAAGTTTCTTATGTTACAAACAAGGATGGTCAAGAGGTTCCTGTAGCTGCTGTTGCTACAGATAGTGTTGTTTTCACACGCACAGCTACGGTAAATGAGGTTACTGGTGAAGTGACATATAGCCCTTGGGTGGCGACTGATGAAGATACAACATTTGAGGCTATAAAATCCCCTGTTGTTACAGGATACTTAGCTGATAAGGCGACTGTACCAATAGTATCAGGATTAACAACTGATAGCTATGAAAATTCAGATTATATCTTAAAAGAGAAAGTTGTTTATACTCCAATTGGAAGCTTTGTACCAAAAGTACCAGAAGGTGAAACACCGATCCCACCGATTCCATATCCAAATCATTCTGATGATCCAACAAAACCAGGAACACCAACCACACCAATCCCACACATTCCTGGTACAACCCCACAAGGACCAGATGGCCAACCATTGACACCAGTAGATCCAAAAGATCTTTCTAAGGGTTACAATCCACCAGCGATTGATCCAAATAATCCTGGTAAGGATACGGATATTACATATGTGAAAGATACGCAAAAAGCAACGATTACATTTGTAGATCCAAAAGGTGAAGCTATTCCAGGAACTACACCAATCGAAGAAACTGGTAAGTCAGGTGAACCAATTTCAACAGTTGAATTGGATAAACAATTGGCAGAATTGAAGAAAAAAGGTTACGTTGTCAAAGAAAATCCATTGAAAGATGGTGTCAACTTCGACAAGGATAAGACGACAGATCAAACCTTCACAGTAGTCTTAGAAGCACCTAAAGTTGATATTCCAGTAGGACCACAAGATCCAAACAAACCAGTAGGACCAGATAATCCAATCGTACCACTTAATCCAGATGGAAAACCAATCAAACCAGGTGATCCAATCAATCCAAATAATCCAGATGGACCAAAATGGACTGATGAGAAATTGAATGAGATTAAGAAGAATACTGTGGATACAGTGACACGTACTATTGATTACGTGAAAGCTGATGGTACTAAGGCATCAGACTCAGTAGTTCAAAACGCGACCTTCTCACGTCCATTCACCATTGATGGTGTGACATTAGAAGTCACATACGGAGCATGGACACCAGCTACAGCTGACTTAGATGCAGTTAAGACACCAGTTGTTACAGGATACTTAGCAGATAAGAAAGAAGTTGCGAAGACAACTGTTGAACCAGGTGCTGAGGATATCACTGAGACAGTGACTTATCGTCCAATTGGAAGCTTTGTACCAAAAGATCCAGAAGGGAATACGATTGGTGATCCGATTCCATATCCAAACGATCCAAAAGATCCAACAAAACCTGGAACACCAACCACACCAATTCCACACATTCCTGGTACAACCCCACAAGGACCAGATGGACAACCATTGACACCAGTAGATCCAAAAGATCCTTCTAAGGGTTACAATCCACCAGCGATTGATCCAAATAATCCTAATACGGATATTACATATGTGAAAGATACGCAAAAAGCAACGATTACATTTGTAGATCCAAAAGGTGAAGGCATTCCAGGAACTACACCAATCGAAGAAACTGGTAAGTCAGGTGAACCAATCTCAACAGTTGAGTTGGATAAACAATTGGCAGAATTGAAGAAAAAAGGTTATGTTGTCAAAGAAAATCCATTGAAAGATGGCGCAAACTTCGACAAGGATAAGACGACAGATCAAACCTTCACAGTAGTCTTAGAAGCACCTAAAGTTGATATTCCAGTAGGACCACAAGATCCAAACAAACCAGTAGGACCAGATAATCCAATCGTACCACTTAATCCAGATGGTACACCAATCAAACCAGGTGATCCAATCAATCCAAATAATCCAGATGGACCAAAATGGACTGATGAGAAATTGAATGAGATTAAGAAAAATACAGTGGATACAGTGACACGTACTATTGATTACGTGAAAGCTGATGGTACCAAGGCATCAGACTCAGTAGTTCAAAACGCGACCTTCTCACGTCCATTCACCATTGATGGTGTGACATTAGAAGTCACATACGGAGCATGGACACCAGCTACAGCTGACTTAGATGCAGTTAAGACACCAGTTGTTACAGGATACTTAGCAGATAAGAAAGAAGTTGCGAAGACAACTGTTGCACCAGGTGCTGAGGATATCACTGAGACAGTGACTTATCGTCCAATTGGAAGCTTTGTACCAAAAGATCCAGAGGGTAATCCGATTGGTAATCCGATTCCATATCCAAACGATCCGAAAGATCCAACAAAACCTGGAACACCAACCACACCAATCCCACACATCCCTGGTACAACCCCACAAGGACCAGATGGACAACCATTGACACCAGTAGATCCAAAAGATCCTTCTAAGGGTTACAATCCACCAGCGATTGATCCAAATAATCCTAATACAGATATTACATATGTGAAAGATACGCAAAAAGCAACGATCACCTTTGTAGATCCAAAAGGAGAAGCTATTCCAGGAACTACACCAATCGAAGAAACTGGTAAGTCAGGTGAACCAATTTCAACAGTTGAATTGGATAAACAATTGGCAGAATTGAAGAAAAAAGGTTATGTTGTCAAAGAAAATCCATTGAAAGATGGCGCAAACTTCGACACAGATAAGGCGAAAGACCAAGACTTCACAGTAGTCTTAGAAGCACCTAAAGTTGATATTCCAGTAGGACCACAAGATCCAAACAAACCAGTAGGACCAGATAATCCAATCGTACCACTTAATCCAGATGGAAAACCAATCAAACCAGGTGATCCAATCAATCCAAATAATCCAGATGGACCAAAATGGACTGATGAGAAATTGAATGAGATTAAGAAGAATACTGTGGATACAGTGACACGTACTATTGATTACGTGAAAGCTGATGGTACCAAGGCATCAGACTCAGTAGTTCAAAACGCGACCTTCTCACGTCCATTCACCATTGATGGTGTGACATTAGAAGTCACATACGGAGCATGGACACCAGCTACAGCTGACTTAGATGCAGTTAAGACACCAGTTGTTACAGGATACTTAGCAGATAAGAAAGAAGTTGCGAAGACAACTGTTGAACCAGGTGCTGAGGATATCACTGAGACAGTGACTTATCGTCCAATTGGAAGCTTTGTACCAAAAGATCCAGAGGGTAATCCGATTGGTGATCCGATTCCATATCCAAATGATCCGAAAGATCCAACAAAACCTGGAACACCAACCACACCAATCCCACACATTCCTGGCACAACCCCACAAGGACCAGATGGACAACCATTGACACCAGTAGATCCAAAAGATCCTTCTAAGGGTTATATTCCACCAGCGATTGATCCAAACAATCCTGGTAAGGATATTGATATTGTATATATTCCAAAAACAATTGTACCAGGTAAAGAATTGCAGCCTGAAGTACCAGAACGTTCAGGGGATTCAAATGAAGGCAACACACCAAATAATGCTACGGATAATCACTCAGGAAATCCATCAGAAGTGTCATCAGAACAGGCTAAAATGGGTTCTGATAGCACAACTGCTAAGATGACTGAATTACCTAAGACAGGTGATGCTGGTTCAATTGCTACAGCAGCATTTGGACTTGGAACTATCCTTGCATCGTTAGGATTAGTTAAACCTCGTCGTAAAAAAGATTAACTTAATATGTCAAATAAATGATATCTGATATTTAAGTTATTCTTGACAATACAGAAGACCATGATAGTTGTCATGGTCTTCTTACTTTTTACTTCTTCTGGTGATGTATCAACATATTATGACGGATAGCGTTATGAAAACGTATTATTCTATAAATCAAGGTTAAATCCTATCTAATTTTTGGAATTATGTTATACTAGTAACGTTGTAAAAAACAAAAAAAGCGTGATAAGGCAGCTTCGCACTGCCTTTTAGAAAAGAGAAAACATTGAAATTTAACGAATTACAGTTATCGGAAGACATTTTACTTGCTGTCGAAAAAGCAGGTTTTGAAACACCATCTCCTATTCAAGAGATGACCATTCCCCTCGCCTTAGAAGGTAAGGATGTTATTGGACAAGCCCAGACAGGTACAGGGAAAACAGCAGCCTTTGGTTTGCCAACTTTAAATAAGATTGATGTTGATAATCCAGCTATTCAAGCCCTTGTGATTGCACCAACACGCGAACTTGCCGTCCAAAGCCAAGAGGAACTTTTCCGTTTTGGTCGTGAAAAAGGTGTTAAAGTTCGCTCAGTTTATGGTGGTTCTAGCATTGAGAAACAGATTAAGGCTCTGAAATCAGGAGCGCATATCGTTGTGGGAACACCAGGTCGTTTACTTGACCTTATCAAGCGTAAGGCTCTAAAACTAGATAAAATCGAAACCTTAATTCTTGATGAGGCTGATGAAATGTTAAACATGGGCTTCTTGGAAGATATTGAAGCCATTATTTCACGTGTACCAGAAAGCCGTCAGACGCTGTTATTCTCGGCGACAATGCCAGAACCAATCAAGCGTATTGGTGTTCAGTTTATGAAGCAACCTGAACATGTTAAAATTGCGTCGAAAGAATTAACAACAGAGTTGATCGACCAATATTATATCCGTGTTAAAGAAAATGAAAAATTTGATACGATGACACGATTGATGGATGTTGACCAACCTGAATTATCTATCGTTTTTGGTCGTACTAAGCGTCGTGTTGACGAATTAACACGTGGATTGAAATTACGTGGTTATCGTGCCGAAGGGATTCACGGAGACCTTGATCAAGGCAAACGCCTTCGTGTCCTTCGTGACTTCAAGAGTGATAACCTTGACATCTTAGTTGCAACAGACGTCGCAGCTCGTGGACTAGATATCTCAGGTGTTACCCATGTTTACAACTATGATATTCCACAAGACCCAGAAAGCTATGTTCACCGTATTGGTCGTACAGGTCGTGCAGGTAAATCAGGGCAATCTATTACCTTTGTATCGCCAAACGAGATGGGCTATCTAGCTATTATCGAAGAATTAACGAAAAAACGCATGACGGGTATGCGTCCTGCAACAGCAAAAGAAGCCTTTGAAGCAACCAAAAAAGTTGCTCTCAAGAAGATCGAACGTGATTTTGCAGATGAGACTATTCGGGCAAACTTTGATAAATTTGAAGAAGATGCTGCCAAATTAGTAGCAGAGTTCTCTCCAGAAGAATTGGCGAAATACATTTTGACATTAACTGTTCCAGATCCTGAAACCATGCCAGAAGTTGAAATCGCAGGTGAAAAACCATTACCGTTTAAGTTTGCTCCAGGTCAAGCTAAGGGTAAATCAGGTCGTGACCGTAAGGGTGGTCGCAATCGTCGCGATGGCGAACGTGGTGGCTACAAAGGTGACCGCAGACGTGGGGATAGAGATAAGGACGGTCGTGAATTTAAGCGTAATTCTAATAAAAACCGTAAAGATTTCTACAATAAGGACAACAAAAAACCACATCGTACCTCTAGCGAAAAGAAAAATGGCTTTGTGATTCGTAATAAAGGCGAGAGATAGGCTAGCTAAATTCTGATTAATAAACCTCACAACAATCTGCTGTGAGGTTTATTTTTATGCTATTCTTTGTTAAGATAGAAGTAGGCATTGTTATGGAGGTGGAGTTATGATTCGTCTGATAGAGACAAAAAAGTTTGAAGATGATCAATTGATTAAGTTGTATGGTCAAGTGGGATGGACCAATTATACCCAACAACCTGAACGCTTAGTTGAAGGTATTGCGAATAGTCTATATTGTATAGCGGCATTTGATGAGCATAAGCTTGTTGGTTTATGCCGTTTGGTTGGCGATGGTGTCACTATTATGTTTGTCCAAGATATACTTGTGTTGCCATCTTACCAACGTCAAGGGATTGGCAAGGCTTTGTTAGAGAAATCTTTGGAGCGTTTTTCAGACTGCTATCAAATTCATCTGTTGACGGATAATAGTCCTAAGACAAGGCAATTTTATCAGTCGATCGGTTTTAGAGAGGTTTCAGAGATTGATTGTGTGAGCTTCACCTATTTGAATCGATAATAGGAGTTAATATGACAAGAAAAGAACATTTATTTGACATAATTGAAGTCGGAAAAAAAGATACGACATTAGCCCGTGCTTACGATATTGTTATGGTCTTGGTTATCGTAGTGAGTTTCTTTCCTTTAATGGTCAAGGGAAGAATGAGTGGGGCATGGTCACTTTTTGAATGGGTCCCCTTTGCTATATTTGTGATGGATTATCTTATTCGTTGGTATACGGCTGATTTATATCTCAAAAAAGGCATAGCATCCTATTATTACTACCCTTTTACTAGGTGGGCGATACTTGATTTGCTTTGTATTTTGCCCTATATCAGCTTGATGAGTGGTGGCTTTGTCTTGTTAAAATTACTCCGCCTATTTAGGTTTTTACTCTTACTCAAAATCATTAAGTATTCTACAAATATGCAGCTCATGCTAAAGGTGTTTAAAAAGCAAAGAGATGCCTTGTTGGCGGTTATTCTTTTGGCGATTGGTTATATCTTAGTCACATCGATTTTGATTTTTAACGTTGAGCCAGATACCTTTGATACTTTCTTTGATGCGATTTATTGGGGGACTGTTTCTTTGACAACTGTGGGATATGGTGATATTTATGCTACAAGTGTTATCGGTAAGGTGGTTACCATGTTATCTGCTTTTGTAGGGGTTGGTATCGTTGCTTTACCAGCAGGTATCTTAACAGCAGGTTATATGGAAGAATTGACAATCAGTAGAGAAAAACGTCATCACTCACGCCATAGATAGTTCTTATTAGACATTCTGTACATAACTGTATAAATACCCTGCTTTAATGGGCAATTTCATTGTCTTTTAGTTAATAGTCAGCTAAAATGGATGAATATTAAGTTAAAGGAGATGTTATGATGCGTTCAGAAAAGCTTTTAGCACTTTTATCAGGTTTATTATATAGTATATCAGCTATTTATTTGATGGTTAATCCAGCTGCCAACCTTCTTGGTATGAGTTGGTTGTTAGCCTTTAGCGTCTTACTTGGTGGGGTATCAGAGATTGTCTTTTATTTTAAACTCCCTAAGTTCATTCGTGATGGCTGGAAATTGTTATCTGGTGTGATGACTCTTGTTTTTGGGGTATTCTTGTTATCAGGAGGCTTTGTAGCCTTGCCAGTGGTCCTACCAACGCTGATTGGAATCTGGTTGCTTATGTTTAATGTCACACGATTGGTACGTGCTTTTCAAATTCGTCGGATTTTACTACGTTTGAGCAATTACCTACTTGTGACAGGTATTCTTGGTCTATTGTTGGGTATCCTTTTGGTGAACAATCCTATATTTGGTAGTTTGTACGTTGCCTATCTTATTGCCTTGTCATTCCTTTATCAAGGCATTACCCTTATTTTAGATGCATTCAAAGCATAAAATGAACTATCCTAAAAAGATTTTATAGGATTAATGACAAATAGAGCTGGGCTTTTGCCTAGCTCTATTTACTATTTAGACATTTAAAACTTTGTTTAAGAAATCTTGAAGACGAGGGTGTTGTGGGTTATCAAAGATTTCTTCAGGAGTTCCATCTTCTAAGAACTCACCACCGTCTGTAAAGATAACGCGGTTTGCAACTCGTCTAGCAAATCCCATTTCATGTGTCACAATCAGCATGGTCATTCCTTGCTCTGCTAAGTCTTTCATAACTTCAAGAACATCTCCAACCATTTCCGGATCAAGAGCAGAAGTGGGTTCATCAAAGAGCATGATATCTGGATTCATTGCTAAACTACGAGCAATTGCTACGCGTTGTTTTTGACCACCAGATAGGCTATCTGGGTAGGCATCACGTTTATCAGCTAGACCAACTTTCTCAAGGAGTTCCATCCCATTCTTCTCTGCTTCAGCCTTAGTGAGTTTACCCAGTTCTACTGGTGCAAAGGTAATATTATCAAGGACAGTCATATGCGGGAAAAGATTGAAGTGTTGGAACACCATGCCGATATTTTCACGCGCCTTGTCAACATTAGTATTTTTATCAGACAAATCAAAGCCATCAACGATTACCTTACCGCTTGTAATGGTTTCAAGCAAGTTAAGCGTTCGTAAGAAAGTTGATTTACCTGAGCCTGAAGGACCGATGATACAAACAACATCACCTTCATAGAATTGCGCAGTGATACCTTTTAAGACTTCGTTTTCCCCATAATACTTGTGTAAATCTTGTACATCAATTTTTAATTCAGCCATTATTTAGCCCTCTTTTCTAAACGTTTTGCTAAGCGTGTTAAGAAGGTGATAATCACCAAGTACAACACTGCTAGTATAGCATACATGCGGAAACTTTGGTAGTTTCGTGCAATGATAATTTTACCAGTTTGGAAGAGTTCAACTAAACCAATTGCTGAAATAATTGTTGTATCTTTTAATGAGATAACAAATTGGTTGATAAAGTTTGGTAACATGAGTTTAAAGGCTTGTGGTAGGATAACCTTTCTCATTGTTGTTGGGTAGGAAATACCAAGACTTCGAGAAGCTTCCATTTGTCCAGAAGGAACAGCCTCGATACCACCACGAACAATTTCAGCGATATAGGCACCACCGTTGAGTGATAGAGCAATCGTACCAGCGACAAAGTCATTGATTGGACTCTGTTGGCCTGTTAGTGATTCAATAAGGTTTGGGATGCCCCAGAAGATAAAGGCAGCAACGATCATCAATGGAATACCACGAATCACATCAACAAAGATAGAAGCGATCACACGAGGTGCTTTGGCTGGTGAAACACTCATCATACCAAAAATAACACCGATGATAAGAGCAAGTGAGAATGATACTAAGGCAAGTGCCAATGTTGTACCAAGTCCACTGAGTAATTGTTTGTAGTTATTGGAAATCAAACCTGCAATTGTTGTTTCGTCAACGGTTTTATCAGTAGCTGTTTCGTCTTCTGAGAAGTAGCGATTCATGATTTTATCATACTTACCAGATTTAACCAAGTTTGCAAGACCATTGTTGAACATTTCAATCAGTTCTGGGTTAGTCCCTTTTTTAACAGCGAATCCAAGTGAACCTGTTGCAATACCAGGAATCGGAGTTTCAAAGTTACGACCTTGTTTGATAGCATAGAGGAGAACAGATTCATCATCCATCATTGCAGCGATTGACCCTGAATTTAAACTGTCATACATCGAAGATGCTTCGTCAAAGGCTTTTACTTTAAAGCCGTATTTATCAGCATTCTCTTCAAGGAAGCTATATGATGACGTTCCATTTTTAGCACCAACCAGTTTCCCAGCCAAATCCTCATAAGATTTAACTTGACTTCCTTTTTTAACAGCAAGAATAATATTTGATGTGTAATAAGGGTCTGAGAAATCAAAGATTTCCTTACGAGCATCTGTAATAGTCATCCCTGCAATAACCCCATCAGCTTGTCCAGACTGAACGGTATTTAGGGCAGCATCGAAACCTGGATTTGAAATAGTGATGGTGAAAACTTGTTGTGCTGCGATAGCCTTGATCATCTCCATATCAATACCAGTGTATTCACCTTGGTCGTTCTGGAATTCAAATGGAGCAAATGATGAGTCTGAGACAATGGTGTAGTGAGCTTTTATTGGTGTTGCTTTTGCAGATGCGTCCCCTGTTAATAGTAATGCCTGTGAAGGCGCAGCAGATGTTTCATCAGATAACCATTTTTTAAGAATCGCCTCAAGTCGTCCATCTGCTTTCATGATTGCTAATGCTTCATTAAAGTCATTGACAAGGTATTCATATTGGCTTCCTTTTTTAACGGCAAAGGCAAAACTACCGATGGCTTCACCATCCATAGAAATCTTAAGGTCTTGTCCTTGTTTGATAGCATACTGAGCGACAGCGTAGTCATCCATTACGGCATCGACAGAGCCAGTAGCAAGTGAGTTGTACATTAAATCGCCAGTATCATAGACTTTGATGCTGAAGCCATATTTTTCTTGATTTTCTTCTAGGAAAGATTGTGCAACTGAACCGTTTTTAACGCCAACAACCTTATTTTTGAGTTGTTTGTAATCTGTTATTTTTTGCTTTTTTGTAGTAATGATCACTATTTTAGTATCGTAATAAGTATCGGAAAATGTAAATACTTTTTTACGAGCTTCTGTGACAGTCGTACCTGCCATTAATGCATCAGCTTGTCCAGATTGAACAGCATTAACAGCTGCATCAAAACCAGGGAAAGCCATGTTATAATCCCATTTTTTGATTTTAGCAACTTCGGTAATGATATCAACGTCAATACCTTTATAAATTTGATCTGTGTCTTTAAATTCAAATGGTGCATAAGTCGAATCTGAAACAATATCAATGATATCCTCAGCTGATACTGTAGATGTCAATACACTTAACACCGAGATAACTGCTAACATAAAAGTTTTAAAATACGTTTTCATATTAGCCTCCCTTCTAAAATGTAGCCTTCATTATATCAGAAAGACTATTTGATAACAAGTTTGATGTTATAAAATATGACATATACATAAAAATAAATGCATCTATTGAAATATTTAGTTAATATGTTAGAATAAATTAAAAAGTTCTCATAAAATATTTAAAAAGGAGATGATATCTATGGAAGAAACAACTATTTTTAAATTGGTTAAAAATGCTAAAGTCATTCCACCAGTTGTTTTCGCACCGCTTTTAGCCTTCCTATTTCTACTCGTTGGAGAGATTCTCGCTATTCTGATTAATTATTTAGTTATTGTATTGTTTTCGCTTGATTTAGGTCTGTTAACGGAGCCATCTGATTTAAGACTATCTCTCTTTAATTTTGCTTTTATCAGTCTTATCATCTTTTTATGGGTAAGATTTGTCGAGAAACGTTCGATTAGGGATTTAGGGTTCTTCCGCCAAAATGCTCTAAAAGAGCTATTATATGGGTCCTTGATTGGTTTAGGAATGTATGTCTTTGCCTTGTTCTTGATTTTTATATCTGGCGGTGTCACTTTGACAGGTTTTGATTTCTCTTGGAAGACTATGATGAGTGTTCTTATGATTATTCCATTTTGGTATATCCAAGGTGGAACAGAGGAAATTTTAACAAGAGGCTGGTTATTTCCTGTGATGACTAATCAGTCAAATTTAAAAGTAGGATTAGTGGTCTCTAGTTTATTCTTTGCGTTTCTTCATGTGGCAAATCCAGGCTTGACCTTTTTATCGTTTATCAATTTGATTTTGTTTGGGATTTTTTCAGCTCTTTTAATGATAGAACGTCGTAATATTTGGGTTTTGGTTGGTGAACACGCTATTTGGAATTTTGCTCAGGGCAATCTCTTTGGTGTTGAAGTATCGGGGACTAAAACACCTTATTCTATTCTGTCATTTGCTACTACAGATAAGCCGGCATGGTTGACAGGGGGATTATTTGGTACTGAAGGAAGCATTTTGACTAGTTTGGTATTACTTTTAGGATGTTTTTACCTCTATCGTCGTATTGATTTAAAGGCAATTGAATTATCTTTAAAAGAAGATGATATTGAAACTGCTTAAGCTTGGAGTTTGACTCCAGCTTATTATTTTTATGGAAGTGTTGTTCTATGTTAAAATAATGAAGAGAGATAAGAGAGGTATGATATGATTGAACGTGTAACAACAAATCAGTTTAAGTTAGTATCCAAATATAGTCCATCAGGAGATCAGCCACAGGCTATTGACACCTTGGTTGATAACATTGAGGGTGGTGAGAAGGCACAGATTTTGTTAGGGGCGACAGGAACAGGAAAGACTTATACCATGAGTCAGGTGATTCAAAAGGTTAATAAGCCGACTCTTGTGATTGCCCATAATAAGACCTTGGCAGGTCAGCTTTATGGTGAATTTAAGGAGTTTTTTCCTGATAATGCTGTTGAGTATTTTGTGTCGTACTATGATTATTATCAACCAGAGGCCTATGTGCCGTCTAGTGATACCTATATTGAAAAAGACAGTTCGGTCAATGATGAGATTGACAAGTTGCGCCACTCGGCGACCTCAGCTTTACTTGAACGTAATGATGTGATTGTCGTTGCTTCAGTGTCATGTATTTATGGTTTGGGGTCGCCTAAAGAGTATTCAGATAGTGTGGTGAGTTTGCGTCCAGGTCAGGAAATCTCACGCGACAAACTCTTGAATGATTTAGTCGATATTCAGTTTGAACGCAATGACATTGATTTTCAACGGGGACGTTTCCGTGTACGTGGTGATGTTGTTGAGATTTTTCCGGCTTCTCGTGACGAACATGCTTTTCGTGTCGAATTTTTTGGTGACGAAATTGACCGTATTCGTGAGATTGAAAGTCTGACTGGTCGTGTGCTAGGTGAGGTTGACCATTTGGCGATTTTCCCGGCAACGCACTTTGTGACCAATGAAGAGAGTATGGAAGCATCTATTGCCAAAATCCAAGCTGAATTGGAGGAGCAGTTGGCTGTCTTTGAGGCAGAAGGGAAATTATTGGAAGCGCAACGTTTGAAACAACGGACGGAGTACGATATTGAGATGTTACGTGAGATGGGCTACACGAACGGTGTTGAAAATTATTCACGTCATATGGATGGTCGTAGTGAAGGTGAGCCACCTTTTACCTTGTTGGATTTCTTCCCAGAGGACTTCTTGATTATGATTGACGAAAGTCACATGACCATGGGGCAGATTAAGGGGATGTTTAATGGTGACCGTTCGCGTAAGCAGATGTTGGTTGACTATGGTTTTCGTTTGCCATCGGCTCTGGATAATCGTCCCTTACGCCGTGAAGAGTTTGAAAGTCATGTCCATCAAATTGTCTATGTGTCTGCTACGCCAGGCGACTATGAGATGGAGCAGACCGACACCATTGTTGAGCAGATTATCCGTCCAACAGGATTGTTAGATCCAGAAGTCGAGGTTAGACCAACTATGGGGCAAATGGATGACTTGCTTGGTGAGATCAATGCGCGTGTTGAGAAAGGTGAGCGTACCTTTATCACGACCTTGACCAAGAAAATGGCAGAAGACTTGACAGATTATCTCAAAGAAATGGGTGTTAAGGTCAAATACATGCACTCTGATATTAAGACCTTGGAGCGTACGGAGATTATTCGTGATTTGCGTCTAGGAGTTTTTGATGTGTTAATAGGGATTAACCTGCTTCGTGAGGGGATTGACGTTCCTGAAGTGAGTTTGGTTGCCATTTTAGATGCTGATAAAGAAGGATTCTTGCGTAATGAACGTGGATTGATTCAGACCATTGGTCGTGCTGCCCGTAATAGCCAAGGCCATGTGATTATGTATGCGGATAAGATGACCGAGTCCATGCGAAAAGCCATTGACGAAACAGCTCGCCGTCGCCAAATTCAGATGGCTTATAATGATGAACATGGTATCATTCCACAGACCATTAAGAAAGAAATCCGTGATTTGATTGCCATTACTAAATCAAGTAAGAGTACTGAAGTTGCTGAGGCAGCTGTTGATTATAGCACGATGACCAAGAAAGAACGCCAAGCCACCATTCAAAAATTGCAAAAAGAAATGCAGGCGGCAGCAGAAGTGCTTGATTTTGAGTTGGCTGCACAACTTCGAGACATGGTGCTTGAGTTGAAAGCGATGGGGTAAGAGTGAAGGCTGCCATTCTTAATTGGAGGTACTGATATGATACAGATCAAATTGTTAGAGACAGACGATGATAAAGAGCAAAAGGCCTATGTCCATTGGCAAACTTGGCAAGAGACCTATGAGAAGTTGCTGCCGAGTGATGTTATGGAGACATATACGCTTGATAGATGTCGTGATTTAACCTTTAGGTACCCTGACAATACCTTGATTGCTACAATAGATGGTAAAGTGATTGGATTTGCTAGTTTTGGCTTGACAGATAATGACCAAGGGGAAGTATTTGCCATCTATCTCTTGAAGGACTATCATGGACATGGTTTGGGCTACCAACTGTTACAGGCGACTTTAGAAAAATTAAGACCAGCAAAGACCGTTAGTCTTTGGGTATTGGCTGACAATAAGCCTGATATCTCTTTTTATGAGAGATGTGGTTTCGTTTTTCAAGGTGAGACCAAGATAGTAGACTTTGGTATCCCTATGCTAGCAAATCGGATGCTATTGGAAAGGTGAATGAATATGACAGAGAATCTTGAAAAAGCTTGGAACTTATTTATTGATGGTCACAATCGAGAAGCTAGGCAGTTAGTTGAAGACGATTTTCATCTTGAAGCGTGTCAAGACTTTAGCTATCTGAATTTGATGGCCTATCTCTACCTCGCTGATGAGGAAACCGAACAAGCAAGAGCTGTTATGATGACCTATATCAATTTGGCACGTCAAGCGTCAGATAAGGAGAATGAGCATATCGGCTTACATCAGTTAGCCATGATTTACAGAGAACAAGGGCATTGGCAACAAGCGCTTGAGCTTATTGAGGAGGAAAGACAGATTATTTTGGAAACATTCTCAGATGATGCCCTCAAGCAATCTGTCAATGCTTATGAACGTGGCTATCTCAAATGGAAATTAGGCTTAACTGAAAAAGGTTTGTCTGAGATGGAAGCGTCACTGGCTTATGCCCTGGAGACCGATGATGAGATAGCCCAAGCTTGTGCTCATAGAGGATTAGGAGAGATTTATGCGTCGTTGGATGACAAAGAAGTCTCAAAACAGCATTTTGTAAAAGCCCTAACCTTATTTGACAAGGCGGGAGATAACATAGGCAAGGGTGAGGTTGAAGAAATGATGAGAATTGTTTGAGTGGGTTTTACGACATAATGATTTAGTTGATTTTAAAAGCGCCCTTAAATGAACAAGGACGCTTTTACTATGTACAAAAGTTTTTGATTGTGGGCAAAAAAACATTATTGTTCCAAAAAATGATTTTTGAGCGCTTTTTTGACGTCTTTGACATTTGCGCTATTAGGCCCATTAAGAGAACCATCAACCCCATCTTTTATGGCTTGGGGGACATCAGAGAAATCCGAGTCGGGATTTTTACTTGTCCAATAACCAGCCCCTGTAGAAAAAATTTTATCTTCAGCATGGCTAAAATAACTATCAATATACTCTTCAGTGACTTCGGTGCCATTTGCTTCGATTTTTTCAAATTGCTTGATCATATTTGAAATAGTATAGTTTTCTTGTGTGTCGTCTGCTACTACATTACGATTTGAATAGACAAGAATAAACGTTGAACAAACGGCTATCATGAGACCAATGATTATTAAAAAACGTTTTTTCATACTAAATCCTCCTGTATTTTGAGAGTTATAAGTTCCTCCTTTCTAGCTACTCTCTTTTGCAATGTCATGATATACCTTTCTGACTAAAAAATCAAATATTTATATGCTGGTGTGTAGATATAGTATAGTGAAATATTATTATGAACCTATCGCATCTCCCCCTTGCCACAAAGGGCTAAGCGTGGTATGATAGTAGTAATTGAATAGTGTCTTAGAGACTAGTAACCTTATGGCAATCTAACAGGGAGTGTGGGGCGTGACTGGAAACCCACTAGATGAAAGTTTGGCGAATTCACTCAATACATAGACAAAGAATTAAGGTCTGCTGATGGCGGATGAAAACGGATGGTACCGCGTGTCAACGCTCCGATAGTTAATTGGAGCATTGGCATGCTTTTTATTGTCAGTTTTAGAAAGGATATCATATGGATTTACAAGCACAATTAAAAGAGTTGCAAACATCAACTCAGGAACAACTCAAAGCGATTAAGGTTGAGAATGCTAAGGAGCTACAAGACCTTCGTGTCAAAGTTTTAGGTAAAAAAGGCTCATTGACAGAATTACTCAAGGGCTTAAAAGATTTATCTAATGAGCTTCGCCCGCTGGTTGGTAAGCAGGTCAATGAAGTACGAGATGTATTGACAAAAGCTTTTGATGAGCATGCGACTTTGTTAGAAGCAGCGCTGATTGAAGCACAGTTGGAGAAAGAAAGTCTTGATGTGACCTTACCAGGTCGTCCAATGCAACAGGGCAATCGTCATGTCTTAACACAGATTAGTGAAGAGATTGAAGATATTTTCTTAGGGATGGGCTTCCAAGTTGTTGACGGTTTTGAAGTGGAAAAAGATTATTATAACTTTGAACGCATGAACTTGCCAAAAGACCACCCTGCCCGTGATATGCAAGACACCTTCTACATTACGGAAGAGATTCTATTACGCACGCATACCAGTCCTGTGCAAGCGAGAACCTTAGACGAACACGATTTTGCCAAAGGACCTTTGAAGATGATCTCTCCAGGTCGTGTTTTCCGTCGTGATACCGATGATGCAACGCATTCACATCAGTTCCACCAAATCGAAGGCCTAGTTGTTGGTGAAAACATTTCAATGGGTGATTTGAAAGGAACACTTGAAATGATTATTAAGAAGATGTTCGGTGAGGAGCGTAAGATTCGTCTCCGTCCATCATACTTCCCATTTACTGAACCATCAGTTGAGGTTGATGTGTCATGCTTTAAGTGTGGTGGTGATGGCTGTAATGTATGTAAAAAGACAGGTTGGATTGAAATTCTCGGCGCTGGTATGGTACACCCACGAGTGCTTGAAATGAGTGGTGTTGATGCTGAGAAATACTCTGGTTTTGCCTTTGGTCTTGGTCAAGA
The DNA here is from genome assembly GCF_053206505.1 of Streptococcus fryi. Taxonomy (NCBI): domain Bacteria; kingdom Bacillati; phylum Bacillota; class Bacilli; order Lactobacillales; family Streptococcaceae; genus Streptococcus; species Streptococcus fryi. Next base: position 35,136 of record NZ_JBRUGW010000016.1, read on the forward strand.
GCGTATTGCCATGCTTCGCTATGGAATCAATGATATCCGTGGATTCTATCTTGGTGATAGCCGTTTTACAGAGCAATTCAAATAAGCCTCAAAAATCATAGAAAAGTGGAGAAAATGTATGTTAGTAAGTTATAAATGGTTAAAAGAACTGGTTGCTATTGATGTGCCAGTTGCTGAATTGGCAGAAAAAATGTCAACAACGGGTATTGAAGTTGAAGGCGTGACATCACCAGGTGCTGGTTTGTCTAAAATTGTGGTCGGCGAAGTCGTGTCATGTGAAGATGTCCCTGAAACACACTTACACCTTTGTCAAGTGAATACAGGTGAGGAAGAACTACGTCAAATCGTCTGTGGTGCTCCAAATGTCACAGCGGGTATCAAGGTAATGGTTGCCCTGCCAGGTGCTCGTATCGCAGATAATTATAAGATTAAAAAAGGAAAAATCAGAGGCTTAGAATCTCTAGGTATGATTTGTTCGTTGGGTGAGCTTGGGATTTCAGACTCAGTTGTGCCTAAAGAATTTTCAGACGGTATTCAAATCCTCCCAGAAGATGCTGTCCCTGGGGATGACGTGTTTAAATACCTTGATTTAGATGATGAGATTATCGAACTCTCTATTACACCAAACCGTGCAGATGCTCTTTCCATGCGTGGTGTTGCCCATGAAGTTGCTTCTATTTATGGCAAATCAGTTCAATTCCCAGAAAAAGTCTTAACAGAAACCAACAAGCTAGCTTCTGAACGTATTTCAGTTGAGATTGCTTCAGATAAGGTTTTGACCTATGCAGCCCGTGTTGTTGAAAATGTGACCATCAAGCCAAGTCCACAATGGCTTCAAAACCTATTGATGAATCAAGGGATTCGTCCAATAAACAACGTGGTGGATGTGACAAACTATGTTCTTCTCTACTTTGGTCAACCAATGCATGCCTTTGATTTGGATAAGTTTGAGAGCGATAAGATTGTTGCACGATTAGCTAAAGAAGGTGAGCGCCTCACCACTCTTGATGGTTTTGACCGTGAGTTGACGACAGACGATATTGTGATCACTGTCAATGATAAACCAGTCGCACTTGGTGGTGTGATGGGTGGTCAGTCAACAGAGATTGATAATCATTCGAAAAATGTTGTGCTTGAAGCCGCTGTGTTCAATGGTAAGTCGATTCGTAAAACATCATCACGTCTTAATCTTCGTTCAGAATCATCTGCCCGTTTTGAAAAAGGCATTAACTATGATACTGTTTTAGAAGCATTGGATTTTGCTGCTGCAATGTTAGCTGACTTGGCAAATGGTGAGGTGCTTGAAGGACAAGTGACAGCTGGTAGTTTAGATAGAGAGCCAGTACAGGTTTCGACTAGCCTTGATTATGTCAATCGTCGTCTAGGAACACAATTAGATTATGCTGAGATTGAGCGTATTTTTGCGCAACTTGGTTTTGGTTTAGCTGGTTCGGCTGAAGCATTTACAGTATCTGTCCCTCGTCGTCGTTGGGATATCAGTATCCAAGCCGATTTGGTTGAGGAAATTGCACGCATCTACGGCTATGACCTGTTACCAACAACCTTGCCAGAAGCGGGTGGAACGGCTGGTGAGCTAACTCCTACTCAAAAATTACGTCGTAAGGTGAGAACCTTGGCTGAAGGTGCAGGATTGACAGAGGTCATCACCTATGCTCTGACAACTCCGGAAAAAGCCCTTGCCTTCACCCCTAAGCCAAGCCATCTGACAGAATTGATGTGGCCAATGACGACAGAACGTTCTGTCTTGCGTCAAAGCATGGTATCAGGATTGCTAGATACTGTGGCATATAATGTCGCTCGCCAAATGAAAAATCTTGCCATCTATGAAGTTGGTAAAGTCTTTGAACAGACTGGCGATAGTAAGAGTGATTTGCCAAACGAGTTAAATACCTTTGCTTTTGCCATGACAGGTTTTGTTGCTGAAAAAGATTTCCAAACGCCAGCGACGCCGGTTGATTTTTACCATGCCAAAGGGATCTTAGAAACTCTCTTTGCTAAATTAAGTGTTGAAGCGACTTATGTACCGACAAAAGAGTTGAACGGTATGCACCCTGGGCGTACAGCTCTCATCTATGTTGGTGAGACCTTACTTGGTTTCCTTGGACAAGTTCATCCTCAGTTAGCTAAGGAACAAGATTTGCCAGAGACCTATGTGGCAGAAATCAATCTGACAGCTCTGGAAGCAAGTCTATCAACAGGTTATGTCTTTGAAGAGATTAGCAAGTTCCCAAGTATGACACGTGACATCGCCCTCTTGGTTAATCAAGACGTTACTCATCAAGACATTCTTGATGCTATTGCTAAGGTTGGCAATAAACGTTTAACTTCTATCAAACTTTTTGATATTTACGTAGGAGCAAATCTAGGCGAAGGTAAAAAATCAATGGCTTATAGCTTGACCTTCCAAAATCCTTCAGATAGCTTAACAGATGACGAAGTCAGCAAGTATATGGACAAAATCACTGCTAGCTTGGTTGCTGAAGTCGGCGCTGAAGTGAGATAAGCTGTTTATCGAGTGACTAGGCAAAAAGCCTAGCACAACTAATCGGAGTTCGTATCGCCATCTCAACTGTGAGGGAAGGCAATACGAACTTTTTTAGTTAGTATCTTGTCTGATGATTAGTTGTTTGTTATAATAAGATTTAAAAATAACATATCATTATGTGTAATGGACCAAATATGTAAAGATGCTAACTACATTTTAGCACCAAAGGAGAACGAAGTTATGGTGATGAGAGTCGTTTATTTAGCACTTGTCTTTTTAGGGTTATTGTCAACAGGACTATTATTTGCTATAAATGGTGGTGATTTTCACCAAAACCAGTTGGCATTTCTCACTGTTAGTATTCTTGTTCTTGCTATTTTGCTCATGTTTGCTTTGAGATTAGGCTTAGAAGACTATCGTCCTCTTACTCGTCATGATTGGCTGGTGATTATTGGAGTTGTTGTGTTTGTATTTGTAGGGGGTAAAATCTATTCTTCTATCATTCCATTTCGTTCTGGTGCAAGTGAAGGCATTAGTGACAGTTTAAAAAATGGTTATACGGTTTCCTTAATTGTCAACAGTTGTCTCTTTTCGCCAATTTTGGAAGAGTTAGTCACTAGAGTATTCTTACAAAAAGGTGTCTTTCATAATAGCTTACTAGGAGTTGTGATGGTATCATCCCTTTTTTCGTTACTCCATTTTCCATATAATATATGGACCTTCGGTTATTATTTCATGATGGGATTCGCTGTTGGTTATGCTTATCGTCAACGGAACAATATGCTTATCCCGATAGTTTGTCATATTGCGCTTAATAGCCTAATCTCTGCTGTTGCTTTTTTGTTATGACCTTTGCTATCTTATCAGCAATGGACTGAAAGCTAATGAAGTTGATAATTTGCTATAAATTTTCCAAAAATGGTTAAAGAATAGGCTTTCGAGCCTTTTTTTGATATAATAAATAGGTCGATAACCTTTGCCTTTAGGACTGTTATGAAAAAGTCTAAGTTTGATAGACATTTCCTTGTCCAAATAAGAGTTGTGCACAAAAAGGGTTGAGGGACTATTTTGTCGTGGCACCTCATAACACGACCTTCATTTGTACGAAGGATAAAAGGTCATTTCTTTTAGAAATATTATGTTAGAAGAATGGCTTAAATGATGTCTTTTGAGATAGTGCTATTTGAGCATAAAAAGCTATATGCTAGGTTATGACATAGAAAGGATTCTTATGAAAGCATTAGAACAGCAATTAGCGACTGATTTTGGAATTGTCTTTAAAGATAGACGACTCCTTGAAACAGCTTTTACCCACACCAGTTATGCCAATGAACATCGCCTCCTAAAAATTTCACATAATGAGCGTTTGGAATTTTTAGGAGACGCCGTTCTGCAATTGATTATTTCACGCTATCTTTTTCAAAAATTTCCCAATAAAGCTGAAGGGGAACTCTCTAAAAGACGTGCTATGATTGTCCGCGAAGAGAGCTTAGCAGATTTTTCGAAAATATTAGGCTTTGATAAGCACATCAAACTTGGAAAGGGCGAGGAAAAGTCAGGTGGTAGAGAACGTGCAACGATTTTAGGCGATTTATTTGAAGCGTTTTTAGGGGCTCTCCTAATGGACTCTGGTATTGAAAAAGTCGAAGCATTTTTAAATCAAGTGATGATTCCTAAGGTAGAAGAAGGCAATTTTACTAAGGTGAAGGATTACAAGACGACTTTACAAGAGTTGCTGCAGGTAGAAGGCAATATTCAAATTGATTATGACATCATCGAGGAATCAGGACCACCACACGATAAAACCTTTGAAGTCTTGGTTAGTGTTAATCAAAAACCTATCAGTAAAGGTCTTGGAAAATCTAAAAAACTCGCTGAACAAGATGCCGCTAAGCAAGCGCTCGATTATTACAAGCGAGGTCATTAATGTATTTAAAAGAAATTGAAATGCAGGGCTTCAAGTCTTTTGCAGATAAGACAAAAGTTGTTTTTGACCAAGGCGTAACGGCAGTTGTCGGCCCTAATGGTTCAGGTAAGAGTAATATTACAGAGAGTCTTCGTTGGGCTTTGGGAGAATCGAGTGCTAAAAGTTTACGTGGTGGCAAAATGCCTGATGTTATTTTTGCAGGGACGGAGACACGTAAACCTCTTAATTATGCTCAAGTAGCTGTCACTTTAGATAATAAGGATGGATTTATTCCAAATGCAGGCGATGATATCCGTGTAGAACGCCATATTTACCGTAATGGTGATAGTGATTATTTGATTAATGGTAAAAAAGTCCGCTTGCGTGATATTCATGATTTGTTCATGGATACTGGCTTGGGTCGTGATTCCTTTTCTATCATTTCTCAGGGGCGTGTCGAAGCTATTTTTAATAGTAAACCAGAGGAACGACGTTCTATTTTTGAGGAGGCTGCTGGGGTTTTAAAGTATAAAACCAGAAAAAAAGAAACAGAAGGCAAGCTTAAGCAAACACAGGATAATCTCGATCGTCTGGAAGACATTATCTACGAGTTAGATAATCAGTTGAAACCACTTAAAAAACAAGCAGAGATTGCTCGTCAATTCTTGTCACTGGATAAGGATAGGCAAGATTTACATTTGGCAATTTTAGTTGAAGATATCAGGCATTATAAGACAACCTTAGCTACCTATGAGGTCTCTCATCAAGAACTTAAGCAGGCTTTGCAAGACTATGAGGTTAAGAGAGGAAGCCTTGAGGTTTCTAACCAACAGCTAAAAGAAAGACGTCATCAATTATCTAACAATATTGACCAACAACAGTCTCAGTTGTTACAATTAACCAATTTAATTGCTGACTATGAACGCCGCATTGAGATTATTCAATTGGAGTCCAGTCAAAAAGCTGAAAAGCAAGCTTCTGCTAAAGAGCAGTTAGCAGAGTTAGAAGTCATAAAATCACAGCTACAGGCTGATGTGACAGCTAAAGAAACTAAGCTAAATGACCTTTTATCAACGAAGTCATCTTTGGAACAGGAAATAGCAAAGCTTGAAGAAGAATTGAAACGTTTTGCGACAAGTCCTGAACAATTGATGGATAAGATTAGGGATGATTTCTTAGCTTTGATGCAAAAAGAATCGGATATTTCTAACCGATTAACCTTAATTGAGAGTGATTTAAGCAAAGAGGAAGAGCGTTTAGCTAATCGAGAAGATGAGTTAGGACAAATCAAGTCAGAGTTAGATGTTTTGGCTAAGGAAGATTTGGTAGCTAAAGAGAAACATAATAGCTATCAAAAACAGCTTGCAGAATTAAGAAAGCAATACCAAATCCAATCTAAGCATTATGATAGCTTGAAGCAGACGTATCAAAAGGAGCAGGAACTCCTGTTTAAGCAATTAGATGAGATAAAATCAAAAGAGGCTAAAAAACAGAGTTTAGAATCTATTCAAAGAAATCATAGCCAATTTTTTGCAGGTGTTAAGGCAGTTTTACAACATCAAAAAGAGTTATCGGGTATTTTAGGGGCAGTTAGTGAACATTTAAGCTTTGAGCGCCGTTATCAAACAGCTTTGGAAATTGCTCTTGGAGGTAGTAGCCAACATATTATTGTAGCTGATGAAAAAGCTGCCAAGGCTGCGATTGCTTTCCTAAAACAAAATAGACAGGGGCGCGCGACTTTTTTGCCTTTAACAACAATTAAAGCACGATTCTTATCACCTGTTCAGTCGACTCGTCTTTCAGATAGTCAAGGTTTTCTTGGTATGGCTAGTGACTTGGTGACTTTTGCACCAGAGTTAAGACATATTTTTGAAAATTTACTTGGGGTAACAGCTATTTTTGATACGATTGACAATGCTAATAAGGCTGCTAAAGTCTTGAATTATCAAGTACGCATAGTCACCTTGGATGGTACAGAATTACGTCCAGGTGGGTCTTTTGCGGGTGGTGCTAATAAGCAAAATAGCACGGTGTTTGTCAAACCTGAACTAGATGCTCTGACCGCTGAATTAACTGTTTTGAAGGCTAATATGAAAGAGCAAGAACAGGTGATTAGCCAATTAAAAGTGCAACTCATGGCATCAGAGGATGAGTTGGAACAACTTAAAGAAGAAGGTGATCGTACCCGTTTTGCTGAGCAAAAGTCTGAAATGGAGAGTCAGCAGTTATCTCAACGCTTATCAGAAGTTGAAGAAAACTATCAAAAATTGATGGCTAACCAAGCTTCTACGCACATCGCAACATTGCTTGAGAATAAGCAAAATCTGTCTGAACAGTTGACTTTTATTGCTCAGGATAAAGAACGTTTAAATCAAGAGATGTTGGAGCTTCGTGATAACAAGGAAGCGATCTCAGCTAAATCCTCTAGCTTACAAGAGCAATTATCTGAAAAACGTTTAATGGAACGTGAGATATGGAGCGAGCAACGTTTCATTCAAGCAGATTTAAACCGTCTTCAAGAAGACCTTGAGAAAAATCAGCTTGTCATATCACGTACACAGGAGATTTTACTAGATAAGGGTGATTTGTTGGATAAGGAACAACTTCCGCAATTATCATCAGATTTAGAAAAGGCTAAAGCACGCTTGAATGATGATACAGCTTATCTCTCTGAACTCAAAGACCAGCTATTACAATGTGATCAAGACTTGGAACTTGTTTCAAAGGAATTAACCGAAATCAATAAGTCTAACGAGGGGCTTATTCGCCAACAAGCTCATTTGGAAGCAGATATGGAGCAGGTATCGGAAAAACTTAGCTCTTTTGCAAAAAGCTTATCGGAAGAGTATCAGTTACATTTTTCTGAAGCTCAAGAAAAGGTTGAGTCACTAGATAATATTGACTATGCTAGAACGCAATTAATAGATTTAAAACGTCAGATTAAAGCATTGGGCCCTGTGAATTTAGAAGCTATTACACAGTATGATGAGGTCACTGAGCGACTGACTTTCCTTAGTGGTCAGAAAACCGATTTGGATCAGGCAAAAGACCTATTATTATCAACCATTAGAGAAATGGACGATGAGGTTAAGGCAAGATTTAAGACAACATTTGAAAGTATTCGCGAGAGCTTTAAGCAGACCTTTACGCAAATGTTTGGTGGTGGCTCAAGTGATTTGATACTGACGGAAGGAGACTTGCTGACAGCAGGTGTTGAGATTTCTGTTCAACCCCCAGGTAAAAAAATTCAATCTCTAAACCTAATGAGCGGTGGTGAAAAAGCCTTGTCTGCTCTAGCACTTTTATTTGCAATCATACGGGTGAAGACCATTCCATTTGTGATTTTAGACGAAGTAGAAGCAGCACTAGATGAAGCCAATGTCAAAAGGTTTGGTGATTATCTGAACCGTTTTGACAAATCAAGCCAGTTTATCGTCGTGACGCATCGTAAAGGCACCATGTCTGCAGCAGATAGTATTTACGGCGTCACCATGCAGGAGTCTGGCATCTCCAAAGTTGTTTCTGTAAAATTAAAAGAAGCAAACGAATTGATAAAATCCTAAAGAGAGAAACTTGATTAAAGAAAAAAGCCCAGAGTATTTTAGATATTCCGTTTACAAATGCTGAGTGTAGTTATTGTTTTTGCTGGCAATATATGTTCGTGACAGCAGAAAAATAGGGCTCTTTGTCAACTGTAGTGGGTAGATGAAAAGCTAACATCTGGAGAGAATCAGATTGGTTCTCTCCTTTTTGATGTTCAAGGCAATCAAAATCCTTCTTTTAAAGTTGTCAAAGTTTCGGAATCC
>NZ_JBRUGW010000017.1:0-43122 GCF_053206505.1 Streptococcus fryi
ATTCCATATGAGGCTTTCTAATGATGGTTTGCTTGCTTTTCATTATAGGTCATATGGGACTTTTTGATACTCAAAAGGCCCTATAATCTCTATGGTGGAGTTACCCACTACAGAAATTATAGAGCCAAAAATGATGTCAAACGAAGCTTTATTTTTCGGACAAGACAAAAATCACCAAACTTACAAGCAAGACAGGACGTCAGATTTGTTATCTAATTGTGTCACTAAATTGAATATGGTGGTGATTTTTTGTCTGAGAGATGAGGTTTTAGTGTTCTAATAAGGAAAATTCTAAAAACTCTAGAAAGTGATCGGCCCAGTGTTTTTCGTGATGAATTTCGTTGGCCATAATTTTTAGTCTGATTTGATCTAGAGGAGTACCTGTTGACAAGAGTGATTGATAGTAGTGAAGAGCACAGTCGATATATGCTTGGTTCATATTAGGTGCAAACTGTTCATCAACTTCGTCACCTTCTTTAGTACCCACTTGAATAAAGACTTTACTTTCTGACAATAGGGGATGATGTTTTAAAAACCTTAGAAAGTCTCTTTCACTAAACCAAGAGGCTAGTGAGAAAACGCCTAATCGACCAAAAACATTGGGGTAGGCAGCCCCCATATAAGCAGTGATAATACCTCCCATTGAAGAACCAGCTAACAGTGTGTATTCTGGTTCTTTTTTGGTGCGATAATGATCATCTATAAAAGGTTTAACAGTGTTAACAACCCATTGAGCATAAGCCATGCCATCCCCACCAACGCTAGCTGTTTCAGGTGTTGTTCCAACATCAGTCATCCAAGGAGCGTATTCATTTAATCGATTCTCTTCAGCGTTATCGATACCTATGACAATCATTTTTGGGAGTTGCTTATTATTTTTCAGAGTTGGTATAATTTTCCAAGAGTAGCCAGAAAATGATTCTTTGCTATAAAAAATATTTTGCCCATCATGCATGTAAAGGACAGGATAGGTTGCCCACTCTTCTTTGTGGTAATCTTTTGGCAATAAAACACGGATACGGCGCTGTGTATGATAATAAGGGACAGGAAGATGATGTTCTTCCATGTTAAGGTAGTAATTGTTTAATCTTGTTTTTCTCACAACAAACTCCTCGCTAAATAGATATATGATTAATTATATCATAAAGAGCGATGTAAAGGGATACAGAGTGCTATAGTGTTTCAGAACAAGTATCATTGTGGTATAATGGGGACTATATGAATGCTATGAGTAACTCTTATAAATTAAGAAGATAGAAAGGATAATAGATGTTTGACATACAAAAAAAGACTGGTTTGACAGTCTATCTTTACTACAATCGAGATGTTCGTAAACTGTCTAAGTTTGGCAATATTTTTTATCATTCAAAACGGTTGCGTTATGCGATTCTTTATGTAGATGACTCACAAGTAAAAACTGTGACGAAACATTTGGAGCAGCAACGATTTATCAAAGCAGTAGAACCATCACAGCTTGATCATATTGACCAAGATTTTGTTGGTAATCTGTACAGATAAGGAGAAATGGTTATTCGTTAATATTTTTCAAAAAAAAATCAATTCAAACTCTTGACAATTTTCTGACAATTCTGTATTCTTATATCATACTCTTTTTTAGAAAATGATGGAGATGATTTATGAAGAAAAAGTTATTATTAGGTACATTGGCATTCTTTAGCGCTTCGGTGCTTGCGGCTTGTGGTGCAGCACCAAGTTCTAATACGGAAACTACTGGTGTAGATTTAGCTGCAACAGATGTCAAAACGATTAAACTTGGCTACAATTTAGAATTATCTGGGCCAGTTGCTGCTTATGGTTTAGCTGAGAAAAATGCAGCAGATCTTGCAGTTGAAGAAATCAATGCAGCAGGTGGTGTTGATGGTAAAGCGATTGAAGTAGTTGCTTTAGATAATAAATCTGAAACAAGTGAAGCAGCTACTGTTGCTACAAGTCTTGCAACTGAAAGTAAGGTAGCAACCATTATCGGTCCAGCGACTTCGACAGGCTCTTCGGCAGCTATTCCGAACGTAACAGAGGCGGGTGTTCCAATGATTACGCCTTCAGGAACATTAGATGAACTGACCCTTTCAAAAGATGGTAGTGTGAATGAGTTTGTGTTCCGAGCAACCTTCCAAGATAGTTATCAAGGAAATGTCTTATCACAATATGCAACAAATACTTTAAAAGCTAAGAAAGTTGCCTTGTTATACGATAAGTCTAGTGATTATTCTAAGAAAATCGCAGAAGTATTCAAAAAAGAATTTGCTGGTGAAATCGTTACAGAGGAATCTTTCCAATCAGAAGATAAAGATTTCCAAGCCCTGTTGACAAATGTTAAAAGTAAAGACTTTGATGCTGTTGTCCTTTTAGGCTATTATACAGCGTCTGGTTTGATTACTAAACAAGCACGTGAGCTTGGTATCGATCAACCAATCTTAGGACCTGATGGTTTTAATGATGAACAATTTATTGAAAGTGCCGGTGCAGCGAACGCTTCAAACGTCTACTATGTTTCTGGTTATTCGACAAAGGTTGATTTATCAGACAAGGCAGCTAAATTTGTCGACAATTATAAGAAAAAATACGGTGAAGAACCAAATATGTTCGCAGCTCTAGCTTATGATTCTGTCTACATGTTTGCTGATGCGGCAAAAGGTGCTAAGTCATCTAAGGAGATTGCAACAAACTTGGCTACTTTAAAAGATTTTGAAGGTGTGACAGGAACAATGACTATGGATGACAAGCATAATCCTGTTAAGCCAGCTATTATGATTGAGTTGCAAAATGGTAAGGAAGTTTCAGCAACGGCAGTTGAAACAAAATAAGTTTTGAGAATAGCGATGGATATGAGGAGGGGCAAGGAGAGTTCTCCAAGAAAAGCCCTCCTCTTATTCTTTGTCTTAGGCTATTGAAAGATTTTTATTTAAATAATGAATTAGAAAGTTTGGTGAGCTTATGCTACAACAACTTGTTAATGGGTTGATTTTGGGTAGTGTTTATGCCTTATTAGCTTTAGGCTATACAATGGTGTATGGTATTATTCGATTGATTAACTTTGCCCACGGAGATCTCTATATGATGGGGGCCTTCATTGGCTATTATCTTATTAGTGCTTTTCAATTAAATTTTTTTGTGGCTTTGTTGTTAACAATGCTATTGACAGCTTGTTTAGGAATGTTGATTGAGTATTTGGCCTATCGACCATTGCGGAACTCAACTAAGATTGCAGCCCTTATTACTGCTATTGGTGTGTCATTTTTATTAGAAAATGGTATGGTGTTTTTAGTATCGGCAGATACTAGAGCTTTTCCACAAGTTTTAAAAACGGTGAAATATCATCTTGGTCCTATCAGTGTTACTAACGTTCAGTTAACGATTTTGGGAGTGTCCTTGTTTTTGATGGTTGCTCTGCAATTTATCGTTAAGAAAACTAAAATGGGTAAAGCCATGCGTGCAGTATCTGTAGATAGTGATGCAGCACAACTAATGGGAATAAATGTTAATGCGACGATTAGTTTTACCTTTGCTTTAGGTTCAGCGTTGGCAGGAGCCGCAGGTGTGTTAATCGGTCTGTACTATAATTCGATTGATCCTCTAATGGGTATGGTACCAGGTCTAAAAGCCTTTGTAGCTGCTGTTCTAGGAGGAATTGGGTTGATTCCGGGTGCTGCTATTGGTGGCTTTATGATTGGCTTGTTAGAAACATTCTCTGTTTCGATTGGATTATCTAGCTACCGTGATTTAGTTGTTTATGCTGTCTTGATTGTGATTTTATTACTTCGTCCGGCAGGTATCCTTGGTAAAAATGTGAAAGAGAAGGTGTAGTCATGAAAAGAAATACAAGAGTTATTTTAGCTTGGCTTGCTATGATTAGCCTTATTTTTGCTTTATTATCGGCACTGACATCAACGGGCGTTTTAGGGATTTATCATACCCAAATTTTGATGGGAATTGGTATTAGTATCATTATGGCAGTTGGTACCAATTTGATTTTGGGGTTCTCAGGTCAGTTTTCGCTTGGTCAAGCAGGTTTTATGGCTATCGGAGCCTACGCTACGGCTATTTTGACCAAGTATCTACCGACTTACGATGGTTTCTACCTCTCTATCTTGCTAGGTATGCTGATATCAGCTGTGGTAGCGCTAGTTGTTGGTATTCCTACCTTACGTCTAAAAGGTGATTATTTGGCTATTGCAACACTCGGTGTTTCGGAGATCATTCGTATCTTGATTATCAATGGCGAGGATTTGACAAATGGTCCGGCAGGGATTTCAGGTATTTTAAAATACACAACGTGGCCTGTTGTTTTTGTCTTTGTTATTTTGGTTGTTGTTCTGGTTATGAACTTTTTAAGAAGTCCAATGGGCAGACAAGTAATTGCTGTTAGAGAGGATGACATTGCTGCTGAATCAATGGGTGTCAATACAACTAAAATCAAAGTCATTACTTTTGTAATTGCTGCGATGACGGCAGCTTTGGCTGGTTCTCTTTATGTTGGTTATATTGGCACAGTTGTTCCTAAAGATTTTACAGTTATGCGTTCGATTGATTACCTTATCATAGCTGTTTTTGGTGGTTTAGGGTCAATGACTGGAACAATTGTTGCAGCAGTTATACTGGGTGTTTTAAACATGTTTTTACAAGGTGTTTCAGAATTTCGAATGATTATTTACTCAATTGCCCTAATCTTGGTGATGGTTTTCCGACCAGGTGGCTTATTGGGAACGAAGGAATTGCTATTTAGTCAGTTGATGAATAAGAAGAAGGAGGGCAAGCATGGCACTTCTTGAGGTTAAAGGATTAACAAAAAACTTTGGTGGTTTGACTGCTGTAGGTGATGTGAGTATGGAACTTCACGAGGGTGAATTGGTTGGTTTGATTGGGCCAAATGGTGCTGGTAAAACAACTTTATTCAACCTTTTGACAGGTGTATATGAGCCAACTGAGGGAACAATCACTCTTGATAATAGGCTTTTAAATGGTAAGTCTCCGGATAAAATTGCATCTTTAGGCTTATCACGTACCTTTCAAAATATTCGTCTCTTTAAAAATATGACTGTTTTAGACAATGTATTGATTGGAATGAGCAATAATAAACCTGCTCATCTATTAGCTTCTTTTTTGAGATTGCCAACATTTTATCAAAATGAAGAGGCTTTGAAAACAAAGGCTATGGAATTATTGAGCATGTTTGATTTACAAGGTGATGCAGATACCTTATCTAAAAATTTACCCTATGGTCAGCAACGTCGACTTGAGATTGTTCGTGCCTTAGCGACAAATCCTAAAATTCTTTTTTTAGATGAGCCTGCTGCAGGTATGAACCCACAAGAAACAGCAGAATTAACAGCCTTAATCCGTCGTATTAAAGATGAGTTTGGTATCACGATTATCCTAATTGAGCACGATATGAGCTTGGTTATGGAAGTCACAGAGCGTATCTACGTGTTAGAATATGGCCGTCTCATTGCTCAGGGAACTCCTGAAGACATTCGCAATAATAAACGTGTCATTGAAGCTTATCTAGGAGGTGACATCTAATGAGTATGTTAAAGGTTGAGAATCTCTCTGTTCAATATGGTGTAATTGAGGCAGTTAAAGATGTTTCCTTTGAGGTAAATGAAGGAGAAGTTGTAACTCTCATCGGTGCTAATGGAGCGGGGAAAACGTCTATTTTGAGAACAATATCAGGATTAGTAAAACCTAGTGCTGGCCGTATTACTTTCTTAGGAAATGACATTCAAAAAGTACCAGCTAGAAAGATTGTGGCTAGTGGTTTGTCACAGGTTCCAGAAGGCCGTCATGTTTTTTCAGGTTTAACAGTTATGGAAAATTTAGAAATGGGGGCATTTCTAAAAACTAATCGTGAAGAAAATCAGGCCAATTTGAAAAAAATCTTTTCACGCTTTCCGCGTTTAGAAGAGCGAAAAAATCAAGATGCAGCGACACTGTCTGGTGGTGAGCAACAGATGCTTGCTATGGGGAGGGCATTGATGAGTCAGCCTAAATTGTTGTTGCTTGATGAACCATCTATGGGACTTGCACCAATTTTTATCCAAGAAATTTTTGATATTATCCAAGATATTCAAAAACAAGGGACAACAGTTCTCTTAATTGAACAAAATGCAAACAAAGCCTTATCAATCGCAGACAGAGGTTATGTTCTTGAAACAGGCCATATAGTCTTATCAGGTACAGGACAGGAATTGCTTACCTCAGATGAGGTTAGAAAGGCCTATTTGGGAGGTTAGTGAACATGTTTGGGCAAGAGTTTCCAAACTAGCAATTTTATTGGAGTGGGGAGAGCCAATCGATTTCTATGGAATCACGATTTTCGCCCCGCTCCCTTTTATTTGTTATTGTTATTCATCAGAGATGATCTGTGATCAGAATGAGGGTCTTACAGCTTATGGTTTTGGCTAGTATTCATTAGTCAACTTCAATTGTTTTATTTTTTGACTACTCATGCTACATATGTGCATATGGCATGAAACGATTTGGTTGTGTTATACTTTAATCAGTAGAGTAGTGTAGCAATACTATTATTCTGAAAGTAGTCATGTTTTTAAAAGCTAGAGTAAATAGAAATGTGGGGTGCAGTATGGCAAATATAGAGCCAACGGTTTTAACTAATATGTGCATGATTTATGACGGTAGTCGGATTTTGGTTCAAGATCGGAAAAATCCTGATTGGCCTGGAGTGACTTTTCCTGGTGGTCATGTTGAGCCTAAGGAATCATTTGTAGACTCAACTATCCGAGAAGTTTATGAGGAGACAGGACTAACTATTTCTAACTTAAAATTGTGTGGTGTCAAACAGTTTACACACCGTCGGGGAGACTACCGTTATATCGTCTTTCTCTATAAAACAGATACTTTTTCTGGGGATTTAACCTCAAGTAGGGAAGGTGACGTTTTTTGGGTAGAACGGTCAATGTTAACACAGTACCAACTGGCTGAAGGGTTTTTAGATATGTTAGAGATATTTGAAAATGATACATTATCTGAGGATTATCTTTATTTTGAAAATGAGACATGGCATCAGATTAATAAGTAGGAGAAGCTAATGAGTGATGTGAAACGTATTGAAGTGATGGAAGGTATTTTGGATGAGCATAGTGCCTTGCTAGAAGAGTTGGATGCTTTGTTGTCCAAAGTCGAAGAACATCAAAAGGCCTACTTAACCTTAAGAGATTATTATACGAGTGAGGTTTTTATGTCGGATTTTGAAAAAGCACAAATTGGTGCTTTTGACCACATAAAATGCGGTGTCTTGAGTGAGGATGCTGTCTATGATTTATTAGCAGATCAACACCGTTTAGGCATTCGGTTGTTAGAGGTGGGGACGCTTCTTGTTAAAGAAGGATAATTGAATAGAGTGAGACGTCAGATAATGTAGAGGGTTGTCTTATGGTCTCACTCTTTTCTTTAATCTCATCAGGCTTTTATGATACAATAAAGCATATAGAAATGTCTGTATGAAGGAGAATTTATGCCAGAATTACCTGAGGTAGAAACGGTTCGTCGTGGTTTAGAGAAGTTGTTGGTTGGTAAACGGATTTCCAATCTTGTTTTTTCTTATCCACGTATGGTCGTGACAGGTGCAGAGGAATTGAGACATGTTGCCCAAGGACAAACCTTTCAAGCTGTTAGGCGTCGTGGAAAATACCTAGTCCTCGAATTAGAGAGTCATATCATCGTATCGCATTTGAGGATGGAGGGCAAGTACCTGTCATTTTCAAAAGATGATGTTCCAAACAATAAGCATTTTCATGCCTTTATTTCTTTGAGTGATGATACTGTGCTTGTTTATCAGGATGTTCGCAAATTTGGCACGATGGAATTAGTTGACAAAGGTCAGGAAGAGGCTTTCTTTCAGTCTAAAAAACTTGGCCCAGAGCCAGTAGTAGAGGCATTTAAATTGGCGCCTTTTAAACAAGCCTTATTGTCATCGAAAAAACTCATAAAGCCTTATCTGTTGGAGCAAACGCTTGTTGTTGGTCTTGGCAATATTTATGTTGATGAGGTGCTTTGGGCGAGTAAAGTGCATCCGATGCAAGTGTCAAGCCGTTTAAAATCAGCTCAAATCAATCGACTTCATGACGAGACAATTCGTATTTTACAGTTGGCAGTCGACAAGCGTGGTTCAACTATCAGGACTTACCAAAACGCATTGGGAGAAGCAGGCACCATGCAAGATTTCCTAGAAGTCTATGGTCAGACAGATAAACCATGTTCGAGGTGCGCTACGCCAATTGTCAAGATTAAAGTAGGAGGGAGGGGGACGCATTTTTGTCCCAAATGTCAACGCTTATGAAACAAGTAATCGGTATTACAGGAGGCATTGCTTCTGGGAAATCAACAGTTGTTCAGGTGCTGAGAGACAAAGGTTATCCTGTCATTGATTCAGACCAAGTGGTGCATGACTTACAGAAAAAAGGAGGCTTACTTTACAAGGCCTTGGTTGATTTTTTTGGTCAAACGATTTTACTAGATAATGGAGAGTTAGATCGTCCCAAATTATCAGAGCTCATTTTTTCAAATGATACCAATCGAGAGATATCTAGCGATTTGCAAAATGACATTATTCGAAAAGAATTGGCTAGGCAAAAAGATGACTTACTCGTCAGACACGACTTGGTATTTATGGATATTCCGTTGCTATTTGAATTGGGGTATGAGGCTTGGTGTGATGAGACTTGGTTGATATACGTTAGTCCATCGACTCAGATTGAGCGCTTGATGGCGCGTGGTCGTTATACTAAAGACCAAGCTGTTCAGCGTATCAATAGTCAGATGCCTTTGGAGGATAAGCTGCGCTTAGCGACACATGTTATTGATAATAATGGTGATTTGACGGCGACTTTTAGCCAATTGAATCAATTGTTGGCTCAGTTTTAGTTTATCTATTATCATGGGGGTTATGTTAGCCTTTTTAGTGGTGGGCTACATAGCTGTCAGGCATTTTGCGCCAAAAACCTTTATGTTGAAATAATCTCATCAAGCCTTTAAAATATGGTATAATGTAGTGTCTAAGATTGCGAAGTAGAGTGAGGAGAAAATCGTTGCGGGTCAAAATTAACCTAAAATGTAGTGAGTGCGGAAGTAAAAACTATCTAACCAGTAAGAATAAAACCAATCATCCTGAGAAAATTCAAGTCACAAAGTATTGTCCGAAAGAACGAAAAGTAACCTTACATGTTGAAAGTTAGGTCACTTTGTGATACAATGGCAGAGACAATTGTGGAGGAATGACAATGTATAGTATTTTACTAACCCTATTGCTAGTTTTATCAGCTATTTTAATTATTGCTATTTTTATGCAACCACAGAAAAACCCAAGTAGTAATGTTTTCGATAGTAGTGGATCTGAAGCGCTTTTTGAACGTTCAAAACCACGTGGTTTCGAAGCCTTTATGCAACGTTTTACGGGTGTACTAGTTTTCTTTTGGTTAGCAGTGGCTTTGGCTTTAGCAATCTTGTCAAGTAAATAAATGATGCTTGTTGCATCTTATTTTAATGATGAGTAGTTATTGAGTTTGAGATGAGTTAGAATAGTATTGCAATTGGGAGTGAGGGAATCAAGCGTCTATGTGTTTTGGTTACCTTGCTCCTGTTTTTTAGGAACCAAGTACCTCCCTTGGTAGTTAGTCTATTAATCTTATCATTTGGCTAATGGAATGTTCATGACTGATATAAAACGACAGGTTTGAACTACATGTAGCTGATTGATGGATTTAGAAAAAAGGAAATATGGAAAACAAGATTTTAACAGATTTAAAGGAGTATGGGCAATCGAGAGTTGATGCAGTGGCGCAACGACTTGGTTTAACAGCTTCATCGGATTTTCGCGATTTGATTAAGATGATTGCTCGCTTAGAAGGACAGAAAAAACTCAGGTTTGATGATAGTGGTGAGATTGCACTTAGAGATCAAGAAGAGAAGAAAAAAGAAATAACGTTACAAGGTGTTTTTCGTGCGAATAAATCAGGTTTTGGTTTTGTGACCGTTGATGATGCAGAAAACGATCTTTTTGTTGGGCGTCAAGATGTCAATCAAGCGATTGATGGTGATATTGTTGAGATTGCGATTACCAAAGTTGCTGACCGATTAAAAGGAACGGCTGCTGAAGCACGTGTTGTTAGCATTATCGAACGTAGCCTTAAAACAGTTGTCGGTCAGTTTGTGATAGATGATCGACATCCTAAATATGCAGGTCATATCAAGAGCAAAAACCAAAAAATTAGTCAGAAGATTTATGTTCGTCAAAATGGACTTGTTCTTGATGGTACCGAAATCATTAAGGTTGATATTGAGCAGTATCCGACCAAAGAACAGGATTATTTTGTCGGTTTTGTCCGTGAGATTATTGGGCATGCTGGTGAGGTTGGGATTGATGTCTTGGAAGTCTTGGAGTCAATGGACATTGTGTCAACTTTTCCAGATAAGGTTTTAGAAGAAGCAGAAGCTATTCCAGAAGCCCCGCTTGATAAGGATTACATGGGGCGTGTTGATTTACGTCAAGAATTGACATTTACGATTGACGGGGCTGATGCTAAGGACTTGGACGATGCCGTACATATCAAGCTCTTGGACAATGGTAACTTTGAATTAGGTGTGCATATTGCGGATGTCTCTTACTATGTGACTGAAGGCTCTGAACTGGACAAGGAGGCTCTTCGTCGAGGTACCAGTGTTTACGTGACTGACCGTGTTGTACCGATGTTGCCAGAGCGTTTATCGAATGGGATTTGTTCTCTAAATCCCCGAGTTGACCGTCTAACCCAGTCAGCGATTATGGAAATTAGTCCCAAAGGTCGTGTGGTCAATTATCAAATCACTCAATCTGTTATTAAGACAGCTCATCGGATGACCTACAGTGATGTCAATGCTATTATTGCAGGGGATCAAGCTTTGTCAAGTCAATATGAAGATTTGTTGCCAAGTATTGATCAGATGGTTCGTTTACATACGATTTTGGAACAAATGCGAATAAATCGTGGTAGTCTGAATTTTGATACGCATGAGGCAAAAATTATTGTTGATGATAAGGGACTACCAGTTGATATCAAGGTACGTGAACGTGGCATAGCAGAGCGTTTGATTGAGTCCTTTATGCTTGCGGCTAATGAGTGCGTTGCGGAGCATTTTGCAAAAGCCAAGTTACCATTTATCTATCGTATCCACGAAGAGCCGAAAGCTGAAAAATTACAAAAGTTTATTGACTATGCGAGTGTGTTTGGTCTTACGATTCGTGGCACTGCAAACAAGATTTCGCAAGAAGCTCTCCAGGATGTTATGGCAAGTATCCAAGGTCAACCTGGCAGTGATGTGTTAGCCATGATGTTACTTCGTTCCATGCAACAAGCCCGTTATTCTGAGCATAATCATGGTCACTATGGCTTGGCTGCTGAATACTATACACACTTTACCAGCCCGATTCGACGTTACCCAGACTTGCTTGTCCATCGGTTGATTAGAGAGTATGGTCATATCACTGATGATAAGATCGGCCACTTTGAGCAGCGTATTCCCGAAATTGCCACACAATCCTCTAGTCTGGAGCGTCGCGCCGTAGATGCAGAGCGTTTGGTTGAAGCGATGAAAAAAGCGGAATATATGGAGAAACATGTTGGAGAAGTCTTTGAAGGCATTGTCTCTAGTGTGGTTAAATTTGGTGTCTTTGTGGAATTGCCAAATACCATTGAAGGTCTTATTCATGTGACAGAGTTGCCTGAGTATTACCATTACAATGAACGCACGATGACTCTACACGGTGAGAAGTCAGGTGTTGTCTTTAAGGTCGGCCAAGCGATTAAGGTTCAATTAACTCGAGCTGACAAGGAGACTGGTGATATTGATTTTGCTTATCTACCAAGTGAATTAGACGTAGTTGAGAGGCAACAAAAATCCTCTCGAGGAAGAAACAGACGTCATGAGGAAAGACCGACACGACAGGAAAAATCTGATAAGCGAAAATCGTCAAAGACCCAAAAGTCCTCATCTAAAAAAGCTTTTTATAAGGATATTGCAAAGAAAGGAACGAAACATGGCAAAGGGACAAGGAAACGTCGTCGCTCAAAATAAGAAAGCGAGGCATGATTATACGATAGTGGACACTTATGAAGCTGGTATTGTCTTGACAGGAACAGAGATAAAAAGTGTCCGTGCTGCTCGTATCACCCTAAAAGATGGCTATGCTCAGATTAAAAATGGCGAAGCTTGGTTGGTGAATGTGCATATTAGCCCATTTGAGCAAGGCAACATTTGGAATCAAGATCCGACACGTTTGCGTAAACTCTTACTCAAAAAACGTGAAATTACCTATCTCGCAAATGAAATCAAAGGAACAGGCATGACCCTAGTTCCCTTGAAAGTCTATATCAAGGATGGTTTCGCTAAGGTATTGATTGGTCTAGCTAAGGGGAAACATGACTATGATAAGCGCGAAGCAATCAAACGACGTGATCAAGAACGAGATATTGCGAAAGTTATGAAACGTTTTAATAATAGGTAAATGTGAGTAATCTTTTTAGTAGTCTCATCAGAAGTCGGGGAATGAACGACCCGACTTTTTATCGTATAGAACTGAGGGAATTTTAGATTTGATGTCTGTGTAATATGCTATAATAGTAGTTACTGATGAGATGACTAGGAAAGTGAGGAATGTGATGTCAGATAAGCAGATGCAATTAGTGGTCGTGACGGGCATGAGTGGTGCTGGTAAAACTGTAGCTATTCAGTCTTTTGAGGATTTAGGCTATTTTACCATTGATAATATGCCACCGACCCTTTTACCCAAATTTTTAGAATTATTGGCGCATACCAGTGATACTGATAAAGTGGCTATGGTGGTTGACATGCGTAGCCGCCGTTTCTTTACGGAAGTAAGCACCATTTTAGATGATTTGGAAAGCAATGACACCGTGAATTTCAAAATTCTCTTTTTGGATTCGACAGATACTGAACTGGTGTCACGCTATAAAGAAACCAGAAGAAGTCATCCTTTGGCGACGACAGGCCGTGTCCTAGACGGAATACGTTTGGAAAGAGAGTTGTTGTCTCCTCTAAAGAGTATGAGTCAGCATGTGGTTGATACCAGCGAATTAACACCACGTCAGCTTCGCCAAACGATTTCTGAATATTTTTCATCTGAAACGAATCAAGTGAGTTTTCGCATAGAGGTGATGAGTTTTGGATTTAAATATGGTTTGCCCCTAGATGCTGATTTGGTATTTGATGTTAGATTTTTACCCAATCCTTATTACTTGCCAGAATTGAGAGATTTAACAGGACTTGATCAACCTGTTTATGACTACGTGATGTCTCAACCAGAATCAGAGGATTTTTACAACCACCTTATAGGGCTCTTGAAACCCATTTTACCGGGGTATCAAAAGGAAGGTAAGTCGGTATTGACCATTGCTATTGGTTGTACTGGAGGTCAGCATAGGAGTGCAGCATTTGCTCACCGCCTGTCAGAAGATTTGGCTAGCGAATGGCTTGTTAATGAGAGCCATCGTGACCGTACTAAGCGTAAGGAGACAGTCAATCGATCATGAGAAAACCAAAGATAACAGTTATTGGTGGAGGGACTGGGATTCCCGTTATTCTGGATAGCCTTCGCCACAAAGATGTTGATATTACAGCTATTGTTACGGTCGCTGATGATGGTGGTAGTTCAGGCGAACTTCGTTCAGCCATGCAATTGACGCCTCCTGGCGATTTACGCAATGTTTTAGTAGCTATGAGTGATATGCCTAAGTTTTACGAACGTATTTTTCAATACCGTTTTAACGCTAATGAAGGTGCTCTGTCGGGTCACCCCTTGGGGAATATTATTATTGCAGGTATATCGGAAATGCAAGGATCTACCTATAATGCCATGCAAATCCTGTCGAAATTTTTCCATATCACAGGGAAAATTTATCCAGCTAGTGAGGAAGCCTTGACCCTTCATGCTGTTTTTAAGGATGGTCATGAAGTGGTGGGTGAGAGCAAGATTGCTGATTATCAGGGTATGATTGACCATGTCTATGTCACGAATTCCTACAATGATGAGGAGCCAAAGGCTAGTCGAAAGGTTGTGGATAGTATTTTACAGAGTGACATGATTGTCTTAGGACCGGGGTCTTTGTTTACTTCTATTTTGCCAAATCTTGTCATTCCAGAAATCAAAGAAGCCCTGTTAAAAACCAAGGCTGAAATTGCCTATGTCTGCAATATCATGACACAGTATGGCGAGACAGAGCATTTTACAGATAGTGATCATGTGGCTGTCTTAAACAGACATCTAGGGCGAGATGCCATTGATACAGTGTTGGTTAATATAGAGCCAGTACCACAAGATTATATGAACAACAACCAATTTGATGAGTATTTGGTTCAAGTTGAGCATGATTTTAAAGGCTTGTCCCAACAGGTCAAACGTGTTATTTCATCAGATTTTCTACGGTTGGAAAAAGGCGGTGCATTTCATGATGGGACATTAGTTGTTGAGGAATTGATGAATTTACTGGGAGGCCATAAAAGATGAGTTTTACGGTGACTGTCAAAGAAGAACTCATCGGCTTAGAACAGGCTGATCAGTACCAATTATCAGCCTTGATGAAATTATCTGGCAACTTAGGTCTATCTTATTCAGGATTAACTCTGTCCATTAACACTGAAAATGCTAAAATAGCTCGGCATATCTATGCTCTATTTGAAAAGTGCTACGCTGTTAAGCCAGAATTGAAATACCACCAAAAACCCAACCTCAAGAAAAATCGTGTTTATACCGTCTATATTGACCATGAGGTTGAGTCTATTTTAGCTGATTTACAGTTGGCTGATTCCTTTTTTGGTATTGAAACAGGGATTGGTGAAACGATTATGTCAGACGATGAGGCAGGTCGTTCTTATCTGCGCGGAGCCTTTTTAGCTACTGGTAGTATTAGAGAGCCGGATTCTGGCAAATACCAATTAGAAATATTTTCAGTCTATCAAGATCATGCAGAGGATCTCGCTAAGCTCATGCACAAATTTATGCTAGATGCCAAGGTAATTGACCGTAAAAATGGGACAGTGACCTATTTGCAAAAGGCAGAAGACATCATGGATTTTCTGATAGTCATTGATGCCATGCAGGCCAAGGAAGCATTTGAGGAAATCAAGGTGCTTAGAGAGGCTAGAAACGATATCAATAGGGCTAATAATGCTGAAACAGCTAATATTGCGCGAACAATATCAGCAAGTATGAAAACCATCAATAATATCATAAAAATCATGGATACCATTGGTCTTGAGGAATTACCTCTTGAGCTTAGACAGGTGGCTCAAATCCGTGTTGCCCATCCCGACTATTCTATCCAACAAATTGCAGATAGTATGGATCAGCCCTTGACCAAGAGCGGTGTAAATCATAGGTTAAGAAAATTGAATAAAATGGCCGAAGATATTTGAGGCTGTTTCTATAAAAAATAATTGTTCTAGTAGAGATGATCAACGACGAACTTATTAACGATTGTCCAGAGAAGAAGATATCCTGTCACACAATACTTATTTGACATAAGTTCATGGCTGATATCAAGTGGCTATTACAGCTGCCAGTACAACAGAAGAAACTTTTGGAGTTGTCTGAATTTGTCAGAATGCAGTAGGTTGAGCATAGTTATTTTGAAGAAACTGTATCTTAGAAGACTGCTCAAATATTGTCTGCTAAATCGGTGTAAAGACAGCGTTATTGAATCCTTTAGGCATTTTAATCCGTAAAAAATGGTTAATAGTTAGTTATAAGAGATAATTTAAAAGCTTTGCGCTTAGCAATGAATAAAAGTGATAAGATACAAAAAGCTGAGCAACTAGGCTCAGCTTTTTGGTTATATGTATAAAAATGACGTTTAAACAATTAGTAAATTGTTTGAATTATACTATTTCTGCAATAATGAGTGGGGCCAATGGTTCAAATAATTCTCGGATTGTCACATCAAGAGACTCATCTGTAATAATAGCATTGAACTTGCTAGTTTCATAAAAGTCATAAAAGTCAAATCTTTTGAATTTGGTATGGTCTGCTAGTAAGTAACTTTCTCGAGCATTTTCTAAGGCTAAGCGTTGGAGAGAGCCTTCACTTTCGCTATAAGTTGCAACACTGTCTTTTGTGACTGCGTTGGTGGCTGAAAATGCTTTTGAAAACTTGAGGCTAGTTAAGTTTTGTTGAGCTAAGCTACCGACAAAAGCACCTGTTACTTCACGGTATTCTCCACCAATTAAGATGAGATCAATGGTTTTACTTTCTTTGAGGATGTTGAATACGGGTAAACTGTTTGTGACAATTCTTAAATTCCGGTGAAGTAATTCATGGGCCAAGCACTCAATAGTTGTACCTGGACCTATAAAGATAGTCTCGCCATCATTGATAAAGGGTAGAGTAGCCTTTGCAATGGCTTTTTTTTCTGCCATTTGTTCCATCAGTTTTTCAGAGTTTGATTTCTCATAATTCCACGTTTGATGAATGCTTTGAGCACCACCATGAACCCGAATCAACTGTCCAGCTTTCTCAAGTTCATCTAAATCACGTCGAACAGTCATGTCTGAAACGCTTAAATCAGCAATAATATCATGTACAGTGACAAGACCGTGACGATTGACTTTATCTAAGATAATTTGTAGTCGTTCGCGTTTTAGCATGCTATTCTCCTTAATTCTAGTAGTCGTTTATAAAATGATACCCTTATCATAGCATAATTGATTTATTTAGACAAATAAAAGTAAAACAACAAAAAACAAACAAAAATAAACATAAAACTATTGACATTTCAGTTTAAAGAGAGTATAGTTATGGTGAAAGCAAAATGATATATCAAATGGAAACGCCATCTTATTGGTTAAGTTTAAAAATGGCGTTTGTAGATGTTGATAGATGTCAAAAAATGTCAATAAAGGAGGTAAAATGGTTTTAACAATCACAATGAACCCCTCAATAGACATTTCTTATCCTCTGGATAGCTTGCATCTTGATACGGTAAACCGTGTTACAGATGTTGTTAAGACTGCAGGTGGAAAAGGATTGAATGTCACTAGGGTGCTCTCTGAACTAGGCGAGAGAGTGATAGCTAGCGGCTGTGTTGGAGGGACACTGGGAGCGTTTTTACTGACACGCATTCCAGATAATGTCACAAAGGCCTTTTTTGAGATCGCTGGGGAAACACGGAACTGCATTGCTATTTTGCATGATAACGGACAGCAGACAGAGATCTTAGAGTCAGGACCTACGTTACTGGAGATAGAGGCACAAGGGTTTATTGAACACTATAAGGAGCTTTTGGCAGAAACAGAAGTTGTTGCCATCTCTGGGAGTCTGCCGGCAGGTCTTCCAAAGGATTATTATGTTTCCTTGGTGAATTTAGCTAAACAATTAGACAAGGCGACTGTCTTAGATTGTTCAGGTGAATCTTTAGAAGCTGTTTTAAAGTCAAAGGCTAAGCCAACAGTTATTAAGCCGAATAATGAAGAATTATCACAATTATTAGGCATTACAGTTGATAAGGATATTAAACAACTTCAAGAGGTATTACAAGATGACTTATTTGAAGGGATAGAGTGGATTATTGTTTCGCTTGGTAGTCAAGGAGCCTTTGCTAAACATGGTGATATCTATTACCGTGTCACAATTCCTAAAATAGATGTGGTTAATCCAGTAGGTTCTGGAGATTCCACAGTTGCTGGTATTGCTTCAGCATTGAAACATCATGAGGATGATTATTCTTTATTAAAAAAAGCTATGGTTTTGGGTATGTTAAATGCTCAAGAAAAAATGACTGGTCATGTCAATATGGCCAATTATGACAACTTATATCAACAAATTAAAGTAGAAGAGGTATAACAAATGGTACTTACAGAACAAAAACGTCGCTCAATGGAACAATTATCAAATGACCGTGGCATTATCTCAGCTCTCGCATTTGACCAACGTGGTGCTTTACGTAAAATGATGGCACAACACCAAACAGAAGCACCTACTGTTGCACAGATGGAAGAGTTGAAATCTCTTGTATCAGAAGAGTTAACAAAGTATGCTTCATCTATTTTGTTAGACCCAGAATTTGGTTTACCAGCCGTTGAGGTTAAAGATGAAAAAGCAGGCCTTCTTTTGGCTTATGAAAAAACAGGTTACGATGCAAGCACCACAACACGTTTGCCAGACTGCCTGGTTGAGTGGTCAGCTAAGCGCTTGAAAGAGCAAGGAGCTGATGCGGTGAAATTCTTGCTCTACTATGATGTGGATAGTGATGAGTACACTAACCTTCAAAAACAAGCTTACATTGAACGTATTGGTTCAGAGTGTGTGGCTGAGGATATTCCATTCTACCTTGAAATCTTGTCATATGATGAGAAGATTGCTGATAATTCAAGTGTTGAATTTGCTAAAGTAAAACCTCGTAAGGTTATTGAAGCAATGAAAGTATTTGCTCAAGATCGTTTCAATGTTGATGTTCTTAAAGTTGAAGTGCCTGTTAACATGAACTTTGTTGAAGGTTTCTCAACTGGAGAAGTGGTTTACACGAAAGAAGAAGCAGCTCAATACTTCCGTGATCAAGATGCAGCTTCACCATTGCCATATATCTATCTTTCAGCTGGCGTATCAAGCAAATTATTCCAAGAAACTCTTGTCTTTGCAGCTGAATCAGGTGCAAAATTCAATGGTGTTCTTTGTGGTCGTGCGACTTGGGCAGGTTCTGTCAAGGTTTATATTGAAGAAGGACCGGATGCAGCACGTCAATGGTTGCGTGAAGAAGGATTCCGCAATATTGATGAGTTGAATAAAGTTCTTGAAACGACAGCAACACCTTGGACTGAAAAAGGTTAAAATCTAGCTATCGGTTAAATAAGGTTGAAATAACGGGTAATTTTTAAGAGCTTGGGGCAATTTTCCCCAAGCTCTATTTCAGTTATTATAATTAAAAAAACAGTCTCTATTGAAGACTGCTTTTTGTTTCTTATTTGAGACCGTATTTAATATTTTTAGGATTTTCATTACTATTTGACCTTGTAGAAGTACACTATATTTATAGTAGGAAACTAACTAAAGTATTTCAATATCTTTCAATACTTGCTATCAATCGTTACTAAAACCGATACATTTGTTAGGCTTGCCCCGTCTAGTTGAGAGAATAAATAAGCCTAAAAAATATTCATTTTCTGTATATTTTAAAAGACTGGGAGAACCAGTCTTTTTTACTAGAAGTGTGTTAGTCGTTCCTGTTCGCTTAATAGGGATTGTTCCAGAATGTTTGCCAAGCCAGTAACGTCTTGATTAGCTAGTGCCTCCATATAATCTGCTCTGATGTCTTTTGAGATAATCACAGGGGCTTTTAGATACTTCATGGCTAGATACATGAGGACAAGTCTTCCAGTTCGTCCGTTACCGTCTGAAAAGGGGTGTATTCTCTCTAATTGGATATGAGTATCAGCCAAGGCTTCTAACGTCTCTCTGATGGTCTCTGACGTATCTAATCGGTATGAGGTGTTGTCTACCCATTGGCGCATTAAAATTGGCGTTTCTTCTGGTGTAGCGGTCTTAAATTCTGCTCCTATAATAGCATTTTGTTGGCTTTTAAATTGTCCTCGGTCATGCTGAAGGCGGTCAACTAAAAGCGCGTGCATATCTTGGACTTGTCCTAGTGTTAACTCTTTGTCATTGGTGAGTAAGTCAAGTAGATAGCTGAATGCTTGTTTATGGTTTTCAATCTCGTAGAATTCTCTGATACTTTTACGGCTAGAAGGTAAGCTACTTTCTAGGATAATGCTTACTGTTTCAGGAAGTGAAATAGTGTTACCTTCGATACCGCTAGAATGATAAGCCATTCTTACCAGGATATCATCTAAATAATCTTGTTTGTAATTCATTGGAAAAACCTCCGTAGTGCCATTATACCATAATTTGTTAACCACAAACTAAAGTATCTCCTCTCTAAAGGTTGACTTATAATCGTTACCACTATAAAAGCGCTTTTTAATAAAAACCCTATTAAAATTTGATAAATCAATATTGGTGGGGGTATGTGTGCTAATCATTTTGTCATCTCCGTAACTGATAATATTTTAAAACAAAAAATTTATTGTTTAGGTAAGTTTTTTTACTTTATCCCCCCACCCCCTTATATATAAAAAGCAATCTTTTTGGTCGAAAAGCCCTCCACCGGTTCACCGATTTAAAAAAAATGGCTTTTTTAAAAGCCCCGGGGGGCATGAAAGACTGTCATTAGAGCGTTTTATAATGCCGTTATATTTATACAAAAAACCAAAAGAGAGTTAAAGCCTTTAAAACACTGATGTTTTAGTATGTATTTTTGAATTGTTTAGGTCTTATTTAGGTTGTTTTTTGTATAGTTTTTCATTTATTTTTAATTAGTCATATCTTATATTCTGTCCAATTATCTTACATACCTAAAAACCTTATAACAAAAGGGGTTGCCCCCTCTTGTCTATTCACTATTAGCGTTTGCCTCGTTATGTCTAATTAAATATCAAACCTACTCATTTTACTATCTAAATCATCTTGTCTAACCCCGATATAAATGAGAGTGATAGCAGGGCTAGAATGATTAAAGATTGTCATTAAGTCTGCTACGTTCTTATATTTCTGGTAGTAATGGTATCCAAATGTTTTCCGCATGGTGTGAGTGCCTATATTTTCAATCCCTAAAGCCTCCCCCGCGGTCTTTAAAATCCAGTAGACTGTACGGCGGTCAAGTCGTTTATTAGTTCCGTTTCTACTCTGAAAGAGATAATGATGTAGTGGTTTATCTTTGATGTACTCCCTTAACTCGTTCTTAAGTGTCCGTGTCATCTTGATACTTTTATATTTACCTGTCTTTTGTTCTCTAACTTTAATATGCCAACCTTGAACGTCTTTTACTTTTAGTTTCAATATATCACCAATCCTAAATCCTGTGTTAATACCAACTAAGAATAGGATATAGTTCCGCTCATTCCATTCTTTTAGATAATCTTTCATAGCTTGTATGTCATCTTTATCTCGTATAGGTTCAACTATATTCAAGTAATATCTCTCCTTTCTTGATTGTATTCTGCTTGTTGTTTGGTTAGAATTTTAAGTAAAATCATTTCATCTAACGCTTCATAAAATTTGGCTCGGTACTCTGTTTCGCCTTTATAAGGGCCAGATTGTCGCCTTGTAAATTCATCTACATTGGTTTGTTTCATAGTTTTTACCTCAAATCTCCTACACTTACCACACTTGTACTACTCTTGTAAAGTTAAAGAGTAGTAGCCAAAACCCTTGCGCCCCAAGGGGTTTCGCCAAAATACTACACTTACTACGCCTATTTCCTACTTGTCTTTTTTTTTATATATAATAATAAGATTAAAGAAATATAATTCTTTTTTATTATTATTTATATATATAAGTGTAGTAAGTGTAGTAATTATAGGTGAAGTGTTGTCACCACTGATTTTTCATCTACTACACTTATCCCCTTTAAGTGTGGTAGTAAGCGTAGTAGTGTAGTATTATTTGTTTTTTTTATAGCCTCTTTGTTGCCGTTTGTTTGGTGGTATGTAAATAGGCAAGTAGCTCGGCTGGTCATCTTTTGGCTTAAATCCTTTAGGTAAGCACGCGCCTACTGGTAATGTCACGGGATAAGGTAGCTTGACCCAATCTTCTGGTAAGTAATTTGAAAAGATACTGTGAAGACTTTGGCTATTGTACTCATGCCTAAAGTTATGATGTTCAGTGAAGCCCTTGAAATACCACCAGACCCAATCATTAGGAATAAAGGTTGAATGAAGGTCACTAAATAACACTTGGGTAAAGGCAAGCACTGGGTCAATGCTTTCTTGGTAATCGTCCAACATATCAATCGATTGTTTAGGTTTTATAAATTCTGTGTATTTTAAATCAATAACTAACTTTAACACGTATTCTAAGACCTCTGGACGCTTGATATAATCACTTTTAATGGCTCGGTTAGGTTTACCTTTGAAGTGTTTGGTAAAGGGCAATATGACCATTCTACGCCGTATGGCGTGATAATCTCCCCGTATCTTCGGTAAAGCATTGGTAGATTGAATAACAACGGTCTTTAAGTAGGTGCTATAGGCATCTTTCCCTTTCTTTTCCACGGCGATAGTATCACCGCCTGATATACTGAATAGCTTTGATGTATCTTTGATAACTGCCCCTGCTTGTACGTCATCACCAATAATGGCTTGTTTTCCGATTGCTTGGGCAAGGGTGAAGCGGTTATTGCCGTCTAGGTCTGTGATTTTGATACTTGCTATATTCTTGCGCCCTATCAGATTGATTAGGAGTTCTTGTAATGTTCCCTTTCCTGTTCCTCCCTCTCCAACAAACCAAAACATATTATCAAGGCTTTCACCTCTGATAACGGCATTGATTAGTTGAAGACAAAGATTATATAAATCATTGTTATTATTAAATAATTCTTTTAACCATGTTTCAAACTGCCAACCCTTGATATTGGGGCTTGTCGCTTTATCATTGTAGTTGGTTTGAATTTTTGATGTAAAGATTTTGTTAGAAGTAAATGGTTCAAGTTGTTTGGTTTTCCGGTTATAGATACCATTGCCAACTATAATCAAATCTGGGCTATTTTCAGTCCCTCTAGTGGGTGCTTGTCGGGTTAAGTGATAGATACAGTCATTTGCCCTTTTTTCGTTGTGGTGTGGCTCTATGACACTTATAAAGTCTTTCAAAAATTCTCTATCATTAAAATAAATTCCCTCGTCTGGGTGGTAGAAGTAAACGGGCTTAGTGCCTTCGTCACTTTCAACCCTACAAACAGTCAATAAATCAGCCATATAGGTTGCGACCATGAGGGGAGAAATAGGCTTTTTAATTTCTGCTTGGGCTTGTTTGTCGTCTAAACCTTCCGCCATTAATTTGTTAAGGCGTTCCTCCTCCCTTTTCTGGGTGTAGGATTTAACTGATTTTTGCCAATCAATAAATGTTTCTAGTTTTTCATTATTAGCACGCGCCATTGTTAGCTTGTCATTTAGTGTCTCAAGTTCTTGTTTATTAATAGTTCTCACCTCTTTTTCTTATTTCAGCCCTTACAATACTTCTAAAAATGGCATCTAATTCCTTTTGGGGTAGCGGTTTAGGTGTCACATTGTTTGCTATCTGGGTCAACTCGTAAGCGGTGGAAACGTCACAATTTACATATCTGTTAAGGAGTAGCCCTACAAATTGAGTAACTGCAACATTTCTACCGCCTTCGTTTCCATAGCCATTTAGGAGCGTATCTAGTACCCTCATAGTGATAGATTTTCTTTGATTGTTTGGCTTAAATGCTCTCTTGTTTTGATTAGGCTTAACCGTTCTGATGGGATAATCTTTCCCATAATTGACAATCTTCTGATAGTCTCTCTCTCCATGGCGCGTGATAGGTAGTCCTTGAAGTTGTGACCAGGTAAGGCTTGATGTATCAAAAGGCAAGCCAATTTTTTCAGCAATTTCAGTGACCACGGTTTTATAGGTTGTCATATCCATAATTTGACTTGGTTTAATAACAAGCCTAAAACGTGGATTTTTAGGGGTGTGATTGATGGTTGGGTATAATACATAGGAATAGCCGTCAAGTGCCTTAGAAACGATTTTAGGAAGGTCTGAGCTTGTTTCCAGATTGTCATAATCAAGGAAAATCAAATCACGATAGACCAAACTATCATTATTTCTTTTGTATGTGCCGTGAGATGAAGGTATGACTTGACCGCTCAAACAGTTTGGGGCGGTAGTTCGTTTGAAATGCTCAATATCAACACCAGATGGCACTAAAACGGGCTTGAAATTGGCGATATAGTCAAATGGTGAGAGTTTTCCGGTGTAGAGGTGTAGAACGTTATTAAAGCCCCTTGTCTCGTAAATACTCATGATTTACCCCCTTTGGTATTTGAATAAGTCAGCATTGATAAGAGCGTTCTCACTATCCCCGCTAATTAGATTAAGTACACGCTTATTATTGCCTTTTATTGTCATAAAAACCCTCCTAGTTGTAACGTTTTCCCCTAGCCTGTATATAAGCCCCGTAGCGCTCAATATACGGTGGCGTAGGTGTTTGTGTCGGTCTTGGTTCTGGAATGTCCCAATCTTCCATTCTGTGCCAAATTATAGCGATTATAACTGCTGATAAAATCGCTATAATAATAAATTGTGTTCCTGTGATGTAGCCTTCGTCAATCATGGTTAGCCTCCTTGTATTTAAAATACTTTTCATAGTAGTTGTTACTGATTTTTGAATGTTCGTTTATCAGTGCTTCCATGGCTAATTTGACAACGTTTGTAGAATAGCTAGTGTCATCATTCAAGACGTTTAATACGTCGTCTATACTGTTTATCAGTTGGCTATAATCCATTAAAATGTTATAAGTTTCATCCACTGTGTTTTCTCCATAATTGTTATATTTTCTGTGTAGTAGCGATTTCTAGCATTTTTCCGTGAAGTTAAGAGACTGTTTTTTACTATACCAATTTTTATTTTTACTTATCTGGCTTTATCCAGTGTGTGATCAATTTAGGCAGTTTAACTAATCATAGTTAATGGCGGTACTGTCCTAAATTTCTTTTTTTTCGTAACGTTAATATAACTCTTGTCAACAAAGGTTGATTATGGTATGATTAAAGCAATAACAAAAAGCCTGTAGAACTACAAAAGTTTTGTTATGTTTAATCATTGGAAAGGCTTATAACTTTGGTCGGTTTTCTAAGCCTTTTTTGATGTCATGATTTCAGACTTTCTAGGATTGCTTCAACGTCTCGGACGTCATAATAAACGGATTTGCCTTGTCTTCTTGACTTCAAGCCGTGGGCTTTCAGGTATTTCATGTATTTATAATCAAATCTATATAACTCCATAAGTTCTTGTTGGCGCAAGGGCTTTTTATTTTGTATTTCTAATTCTTCCTTGGCGATTTCTCGGGCTAGTGCGATAACACCTTTTACAAGTTCAGCGCTTGCCTGTTCACCTAGTAGAGCGGTGGCAGTAGTCATAATTCTTTCTCCTTTTCTAACCCCTCTCACGCGCTTTCTGGGAGCGTTTATATTAGGGGTGGTATTTTATATGGTTTTTCTTATTGTCGTTTAATAGTGTTTGTTTTTTCCAATTTGAGGGACTTTTTAACTGTAAACCTCGTATAATTCTTTGAAATAATGGTCAGGTATTTCATTTAGGGCTTGTTGCTGAAGCTGAATAGCCTTCAGGCGGTTGGTGTCACTTGCCGTTGCTTTGTTAATGATTTCAGCGGTGGCGGTTACTTGCTTGAAATATTCTTCAAGTTTTAATTTTCGTCCTTCTGTGAGTTCCTGTGAGAATTCCTGTTTGTTCTTTAGGAATTTGAAGTCATCTATTTCACCATTGGTAATGGTATAATCAATGACTTGTCTAAACCGCCATTGATTAAGTCGGGATTTGATGTCGTCAATCCGCCAACCTCTTAGTTTTTCTTGTAAGAGGTCAAAACTAATCAAGCCGTTTTCATCATAGACCTGTAACAGTATATCTTGCGTGAATGGTGTCTTAGTCATTGCTGGTCATGTCCTCCTGTTCTTGGATTTGGTCGATTTTATGGCTTTCTTTTGGTGTAATGTAGTCTATACAGTGTGATAAGAGCCTTGAGGTCAGTTCTTCAAGCTCTAGTCGTGTTTCACAATAGGCTTGTTGATATTTTGGTTTAACTTCGTCTTGTAGTGCCTCAAATGTGCTTAGGAGCTTATCAATATTGAAAAGGTCAACCATGACGGCTACCATGTCGGGACGTTGCCCCACTTTTCCGTGGTGTTTTTTTAGGTGTCTGGGCTTGCCGTTTGATTGAAAATGAAGTGTAAAATCATCTAACATAGCTTGGATTTTAACCCATGCTTGGCTATTTTTCTCCAGAAGTTCGGGTAAGTGGTCTTTGTTGCTCTCTAAGGTCATGGCTTCAGCATTGCTTACTTGTTCAGATAGCCAAGATTTGAATTTTTTGAAGTCTTTGGCGTGTTTTCTTGTGTGTGTTTGTGTAGTCATGTTCATTTCTCCTTGTTTTTGATGTTAATTTTCTTTTTGGTCAAGATAAGCCCATAGGTTATCGAAAAGGTTTCCTTGGTCAAGTCTTTCAAGACAATCTAAGGCTACCAGGTCAACATTTAGTAGGCTTTCACCAACTGTTAGGACTGCCATTTCTGGGAATTCTTTATCCAATACACTATCAGCAATATCCATTAGGGCGAGTTCTAAAGAGGCTACCTTTTCAGCAAGGTCTTTCATGTTACTGTTTTCCATTAGCTCAGCTTTTCGCTCTATAATGTAGGTGTTACGTACATAGTTTTTTATCATGTTTAATCTCCTTTATCACGCGCTATGGCGCGTGTTATTCTCTCAATTAGGCGGGGCAAGCCATTTTAATCATTGGATTTGGTCGGTTATTGGTAACTTTTCTATCTTGGTTGGTCGGTTGTAAATGCCCAAGTTAGAAAGCTAAGTATCGTGGTTATTAGTGTGATTAGGTAGTCCTCTCTTTCATTGTATTATTCACCAGATAGACAAATCTTTCTGGGGTGATTAAGCCTTTTTCATAAGTTGCTAGGAAGTTTTGAACGCGTTCCAGCTTTTGTAACTCTTTTTCTATGAGGGACAAGGCTTGTTTAGAATGCTCGGTCATAAGTTCCCTTTCTATCAGACACTTTCTAAGAGCCAATTTATCACGGCTTCATAGATACGCTTGGGAGCGTCATAGTCGCCTCGCTCAACTTTGGCAAGTGTGACGTGCGATATCCCTAATTTTTTAGCAAGTGTTTTGGCGTTTGTGCGCTCAATTGCTCGCTTAATACGGACTTGCTTTGCAGTATCCTCTGTAATAAGCATTACTTCACCTCCTTTTTATATAGTTCAACTATATAATTGTTGATTACATTGCAATAATAACATAGTTAAACTATATAAGTCAAGACGTAAGTTCAATGAAAAATAAAAAAAATATATTACAACTATATTTTTTTTAAACCCTATGATAGAATATAGGAGGAGGAGTCCTACATGAACAGATTGAAAACTCTCAGAAAAGAGTACAAAGAAAAACTAACCCAAGAAGAATTAGCAAAAAGAATAGGTGTTACAAAGTTAACGGTATCTAACTGGGAAACGGGCAAACACGCTATAACTCCAGAAAAAGCAAAACTCTTAGCAAATTATTTTGGAGTTTCTGTTGGGTATTTATTGGGGTTTGCTGTTGATGAAGTATCTGATGAAGAATTGGTTATCCATAATAATATTATGGAGATGATAGAAAAAACTAACTTTGTACGGTTTTTAGATTATATAATGATGTCAGATTTTAAACTTACTGACAAACAAATTGAAGCTTTATTTGCTCAAATAACTTCTATATCAGATATGAATTATGAGTATGCTCGTCTGGAAGAAGATGAGAAAAAATATCAGTCATTGTTTTCTTTATACCGGTATTACATGCCTGATAAAGATTATTTAAGGCTATCACGAGAAATCTATCAAGATGAAGTGATAGAGCGCCAATATAAGTTAATCAAAAAAATATTAGGAGATTGATTTATTTACTACTTTATTCTTTCAATTAGGCGGGGCAAGCCAAGAGAAGGAGTAAAAACAATGATTAAACCTTATACCCTAAAGAATGGTGAGACCCGTTATTATTTTATAGCTTATGTTGGGGTTGACCCCATGACGGGCAAAGAAAAAAGAGTTAAAAAAAGTGGCTTCAAAACGCAAAAAGAAGCGCGTATATCTGAAAGCCAATTATTATTAAAGGTTGAAAATGACGGCTTTTTTACTAAGCCAGATAAGATAACCTTTCAAGAAGTCTATGACTTATGGTTAATTCACTATAAAAACACTGTTAAGCCAAGTACCTACGCTAGACAAAAGGCGCAAGCGGATTTACATATAGTACCAGTGTTTGGCGCGTGTTATGTCGATAAGATAACCTTGCCATTTTGTCAAAAACAAGCCCTGGTATGGTTTAAGAAGTACAAAAAGTATGCCAACTTTATAAGTATGGTGAAAATGGTACTTGATTATGCCGTCAGCTTGGGTTATATCAACGATAACCCTATGAGAAAGATAATCAAACCACGTAAAACGGCTACGGTTGATGAAGAAGAAACGAAACAAGAGAATTTTTATAATCGTGACCAGTTGTTGACCTTCCTTGATTGTGTCGCAAAGGAGGACAAGAAGGAGCTACAAGCTATATTTAGACTTTTAGCCTTTACTGGTATGAGAAAGAGCGAAGTCCTAGCCTTGAGGTGGAAAGATTTAGACCTTGAAAGTGCTAAATTATCAGTTAATCAGATAGTAGCATACGGGGAGAATAGCCAAATTGTTTACCAGACACCAAAAACAAAGAGAAGTAAGCGGACAATAGCACTAGATGTCTTCACTGTAAAACTCATGAAGGAGTGGCGGACGTTTAGAAAAGAATTGAGTTTCCCTATCAGAATAAAAGAAACTGATTTGGTTTTTCCTTCTGAAGTAGGTCACGCGCATAGTTTCGATTTTATCAATTATAACCTGCGTTGTATTATAGCCAAGTATGACTTGCCTAAAATCACTCCCCATGGTTTCCGTCACACGCATTGCTCATTATTATTTGAAGCAGGCGCAAGCATTAAGGAAGTTCAAGAGAGATTAGGGCATGAAGATATAAAAACCACAATGAATATTTACGCCCATGTTACCGAAAATACAAAAGAAAAAACGGCGGAAAAATTCGCCCAATTTTTGGGGATTTAGTCCTAACCGTTACTTTTTCCGTTACTATTTCAAAAAGAAAAGCCTTCACGATACTCGGAAAGGCTTTAATATCAACATTTCTATGTAATAAATATGGTTTCTTATTTGAGACCGTATTTTTTGTTGAAGCGGTCCACACGTCCATCTGCTTGAGTGAACTTTTGACGTCCTGTATAGAATGGGTGTGAATCTGATGAAATTTCAACACGGATAAGTGGGTAAGTTTCACCTTCAAATTCTACAGTTTCTTTAGATGGTTTTGTTGAACCACTAAGGAATTGGTAGCCTGTAGTTGTGTCAAGGAAGACAACTGGACGGTATTCTGGATGAATATCTTTTTTCATGTTAAAAAAAATCCTTTCTGCCATAACTCTTTTTGAGTCATAGTTATTAACCATTACATTTTATCAGAAAATAATATGTTTGACAAGCGTTTTATTCGTTTTTTGGTGCCTTATGTTAAAAAGTTGTAATTGTGAAGTATGGGTGCAGTTGATACACGTTTTTAGAGAGGGTGTCTGTCATAGTTATTTGTTTTGAATGCCCTATTGAGACTAAATCAATGCTTTTATTTTCAGTTACTTTTTGTTTCAAGACGTCATGGTTTTGCCCAAATAACATGGAAGTCAAACAGTCGCCCACCAATGATGTTTCAGAGATTATTGACAAGCTATGCATGGGGGTTTTGATAGGATAGCCTGTTTTTTTATCAAGGATATGATGATAGTGTTGATTGTCATGCTTGAGATAGCGTTCGTAGATGCCTGAGGTAACCACAGATTTATCTCTTAAGGTTAAGATTAGGGCATTATCATTTGGTAACCCATTAGGATTGCGAATACCGATCCGCCAAAGATGGTCGGGATGATGCAGGGCAGGGCCAAAGGTCCTTACATTACCTCCGAGATTAATGACACCTGATGTAACCTCGTTTTCTTTTAAGAGGGAAACAAGATGATCAGCGATGAAACCTTTAGCTAAGGCTCCTAAATCTATCGACATACCTTTTTGGGTTAGGAATACCGTTTTTTGGTCTTTGTCCAGTTTAATATCATGAGGGCTTGTTAAAGCTAAAAGCTTGCTAATCTCATCGTTAGACGGCACATGTGCGTTTGGAAACCCTATATTCCACAATTTTACCAAGGGACCAATAGCAATATTTAATTGACTATGCTCTTGGAGTGATAAGTCTTTGCCGATAGCAATAAGGTTAAATAAATTGTCAGAGACTTTGACTTCATGAATGCCAGCAGCTTTGTTGATAGCCATAAGTTCAGAAGTATCATCGTTAGCAGAAAAGCAATGATTATCTTTTAAAAGCTGTTTTTCGACATCGTTAAATACAGTTGACGGGCTGTGGTGATAGATGCTGATTTCAATAAACGTGCCCATTAAATGGACACGTTTAGTTGTTAGTCTCATCGGTTTAGAGCATCCTTTAATTCTTGGAAGATATCATCATTTTCTTCGACACTATAAGAATTAGCACCACTAGCTAATGGATGACCACCTCCGTTATGGCGTTTAGCGATATCATTGATGACTACAGATTTACTTCTTAAACGCACGCGATAGTGCCCATCTGTTTGTTCGACAAAAATTCCCCATGCTTCAACAGTTTCTATTAAACCAGGTGCAGAGATAATGGCGCTTGTTTCAGCATCAGTTAAGTCTAAGTCTTTTAATAGCTTTTGGTCTAAGACAACACGTGCAGCACCTGTTTCATCAATCTCTAGCTGCTCAAAGACATAGCTTTGTAACTTGGCGATTTTATAAGGGAAGGATTCCATTTGGCGTGTAATTGCAGAAAAATCAAAGGCATACTCACGGAGTTTACTGGCTAGATATAAGGTTTTTGAGGTTGTTGCTGGGTATAAAAAACGCCCTGTATCACCGACAATACCTGCATAAAGTAATCGTGCGGCGTCATTGGTTAGTTCCAGGTTGTTTTGGAAAGCGAAATCTGTGATGATTTCACTAGCGCTTGAGGCAGTTGTATCGACGTAAACCAAATCACCATAAGGTTCATCGTTGGGATGATGATCTATTTTGATGACTTTGGCAGCATGAAGATAGCGTTTGTCATCAATCCGTGCCGTATTTGCTGTATCTGTAATGATGACTAAGGCCTCTTTGAAGGTGTCATCAGATACGGTATCCATCTCAACCAACCAAGTCAAAGTTGGCTCGTTGAAGCCTGTGATATAGATTGATTTTTCGGGGAAATGGTGGGTTAGTACTGCACGTAACCCCGCTTGGCTACCGAGAGCGTCAGGGTCTGGCTTCATATGGCGGTGGATAATAATGGTGTCGTATTCCTTGATGGTATTCAAAATAGTTGTAAAATCAGTCATAGAGCTCCTAATCTAGTAACATATCAATGTGAGGGATATTATCTTCAAGGTAAGGTTCTGAAATAGATTTAAACCCAAATGAGCTGTAAAAATCTTGAAGATAGGTTTGTGCTTGTGCAAAAATAGTCTTATCGGGAAATTTATTCTTGCAAGTTGCCAAAGCCTGTGACACTAATGCTCTTCCAAGTCCTGTTTGCCGATATTCTTTTGAAACCAGCACTCTACCTAGCTTAATAGTCTCTTCTGTTGGGATTAAGCGGCAATAAGCTAATATTTTGCCAGATTCATCAGTTTTGAAGATATGAAGTGAGATAGGGTCTAAGTCATCAATTTCTTGGTAAGGGCAATTTTGTTCTAGAACAAAGACAGCAACACGCTTTTTAGCGATTTCAAAAAATTCTGATGTGCTGAGATCTTGAAAAGATTTGACTATAAACATAAGCTTCCTCCATTTTTACGTTATAAAGTCTGGCTATTTATTGGCATTGGATTCGGGGATAAGGTTGTTATAATTCATCAATTAAAGCTCGATTTCTAGTAGAATTGGTGTGTGATCCTGACGTTCTCCTGATGAAATCATTTCTGATTTGACTACCTTGTCAATGATACGTTGGCTTGTTAACCAGTAATCAATTCTCCAGCCGGTATTATTAATTTTGCTAGTACGACTACGTTGTGCCCACCAGGTATAAGCACCAGTAACATCATTGTGAAGATAGCGGAAAGTATCAACGAAACCACGTGCTAAGAGGTGTGTGAAACCTGCTCTTTCCTCGTCTGTAAAACCAGGAGATTGACGATTGCTTGCAGGGTTGGCAAGGTCGATTTCTTTGTGGGCAACATTATAATCACCAGTTGCCAAAACAGGTTTTTGAGCATCTAATGATGCGAGGTAATCTGCGTACTTAGCATCCCAAATTTGACGGTCAGCTAGGCGTTTTAAACCATCTCCAGCGTTTGGCGTATAGACTTGCGTGACAAAATAGTTGTCAAACTCTAATGTAATAATACGTCCTTCCTGGTCCATTGTTGTTGGAGCTCCTATTTCTGGATAGGTAATCACTGGTTTGAGATCTTTTTTGTATAAAAACATTGTTCCAGCATAGCCTTTACGAGCTGGTTCGACAGAAGATCGCCAGGTATTTAGGTGATTTGGGAAATAGGTATCTAAGATGTCGAGATGTTTTTTAGTAGGACCTTTGTCAGAGAGTTTAGTTTCTTGAATGGCAATAATATCAGCATCTTCAGCTACGAGTGTTTCAATGACAGCTCGCGAGAGTGCTGCGCGTGGCGAATCGCTCGTTAGAGCTGCATTTAGTGAGTCAATATTCCAAGAGATAAGTTTCATAAAAATTCCTTTACTAAGAGATGTGAATGTGAGTTAATCGGTAATAGCTAAGCTCGACCGTCATCTTTATTTATTATAGCAAAATTGCAAGAAAACCCCAAAGGAAAGTCATTTTAAAAATGCTAATAATATGTTAAAATAAGAGTGACAAAGGAGGAAATCAATATGAAAGGACTTAAGAAGTTACTTTGGATATTATTGATTATTGAAGTAGGTGTTTATTACTGGTTTAAATTGCCACCTTTTTCTATTTGGAGCAATAGTTTTTGGTTTTTTGTGTTACAGACACTTTTCTTGGCATGGTTGATTTCATTGCTAATTGGAGATGGTGTCGGTGTTAGAACTGAGCAGGTTTATACGGCACGACGTCGGATTATTGAAACACAAAAGGTCGAAGTCAAAAGTTTGACCAAACGCCATAAACTTTCTGGCTTAGCTATTGTATCTGGCTTTGTTCTTCTGATTGTATTGAGTTTTATGAATTCACCTCTTTTTAGGGCAAAAGATTATGCCAATGTGATTAGCGTTACAGATGCCTCGTTCAAAGAAGATTTTAAAGAAACAGATATTTCGAGTTTAGCACTTTTGGATCGTGCTTCGGCTGAAAAAATAGGTGATACTTACCTAGGTACGATAGATAAGGTATCTCAGTTTGGCATATCCGATGACTACCGCCAGATAACCATTGGTAAACAGCCTTTCCGTGTTTCACCTCTAGAATATAAAAGTTTCTGGAAATGGCTGACAAACCACAGAGATGGTATCGACTATTATGTTAAAGTAAACCAAACAACTGGTAAAGCCGAATTGGTCAAACTTAAAAAGGCGATGCATTACTCTGATTCAGAATATTTTTTAAATGATACGGCGAGATACCTCCGCTTAAAGTACCCAACAACTATTTTTGGGAAACCATCTTTTGAGGTTGATGATGAAGGAAATCCTTATTATATTGCTACTGAGTACCTTCCGAAATTTGGTTTATCGTCGAAAGACCCTGTTGGTGTCGTTGTGCTTGATGCCGTGACAGGAAAAACAAGACATTATCAATTGGATGAAGTACCTACATGGGTGGATCGTGTTTATTCTGCGAATAATGTGGTAACGCGATTAGATGATCATTATACCTATCAGAAAGGTTTTTGGAACACATTATTTAGTCAAACAGGCGTGAAAGAAACGACAGAGAGTTATAATTACCTTGCTGTTGGTTCAGATATTTATCTGTATACCGGATTGACTTCGGCAACGGCTGATTCTTCTAACCTTGGTTTCTTATTGGTTAACATGAGAACACGTGAGGTTACAAATTATAAATTGGCCTCTGCAACCGAAACAGCTGCCCAAGCCTCAGCAGAAGGAGAAGTTCAAGAAAAAGGCTATCGTGCAACTGCTCCGACACTGGTGAAATTAAAAGATAAGGCCTACTACCTTGTCTCTCTGAAAGATGATGCAGGTCTTGTTAAGACGTATGCTCTAGTAGATGCTGAAGATTATCAACAGGTTTTAGTGGCTAATGATATCTCTAGCTTACTTATGCAGGCAACTGGTGGCGACTATATTCCGTCATCGGATTATGTTGGTACTGCTGATAAAAAATCGGCTATGGTTTCAGGAAAAGTTGAAGCTTTGGCTAGCCAGATGATTTCTGGTTCGACGGTATACTATATTCAATCAAATGGTGAGATATATAAAGTCAAAGCTAGTGAAGATACGACAGATGATTTACCGTTTATATCTGTTGGAGATCAATTCACTGGACAACTGTCTAAACATAACTATTTGAAACAATTTATCATTGTTAAAGAAAATTAACAGTAGGTTGAGTCTTCAAGCTACTCTATCTCTAGTGGGGGATAAAGTGGTTTTTGAGACTCAATTTTTTAATTATCTATTTCGAAAAAAATCTAAATAGGTATTGACAAAACGCATTTTCTTTACTACAATCTATTTAGAAATATATCTAAATAGATTGTAGGTGAAACAATGACTTTTGGGAAAACCTTTAAGGCTTTATCAGATCCTGTGAGGAGAGAGATTTTGAATATGTTAAAGCAAGGCCGACTATCAGCTGGCGATATTGCAAAATCCTTTGTTATATCACAGGCTAGTGTCTCTTATCATTTGAGTATCTTGAAAAAGGCGGATTTGATTTGTGAGACAAAGGAAAAAAATTTTATTTATTATGAATTAAATACCTCTGTCTTAGAGGAATTGATGATTTGGTTATCTGACTTGAAAGGAGATACATCCCATGACTATTAATCGTAAAAAAGGACTTATCACATCAGTAGTTATTTTTCTTCCAATGCTTATTGGTTTACTGTTATGGAAGCAGCTGCCTGAAGAACTTCCGACTCATTTTAATCTAAACGGAGAGCCTGATGGCTATTCAAGTAAGCAGTTTGTCATTTTTGTTATGCCACTTATCTTTTTAGGGGTGCATTGGTTCACCCTATTGATGACGAGTTTTGACCCTAAAAAAGAAAACATTAGTCCCAAAATGCTAGCCCTTTTATATCTGCTTATTCCAGGAATGACTATTCTTATTTCTGTCATTACTTATGGCTATGCTCTTAACTGGCTTTCAAACCCTAGTCGTCTTGTTGTGGGCTTGTTAGCAATTATCTTTATAACGATAGGCAATTATCTTCCAAAGCTCAAACAAAATTATACTGTTGGTATAAAATTGCCTTGGACCCTTGATAATGAAGAAAATTGGCGAAAAACCCATCGCTTTACCGGTCGTCTTTGGGTATTTACTGGGTTTGCTATGTTCTTGATGAATCTATTAGTTCAGGAAATACATTTTTATGTCTTTTTAATGATTGTGCCAGCTATTTTATTGCCTTTTTTATATTCATTTGCCTTATCTAAAAAGCGGTAAGCTGTTTATTTCTATGTAAGTCAAGAAATGTTATGGATGATTTGACTAAAGAGAGCGAAGAGCTTGGTCTATCCTGTTCCAAAAGAGTGTTATTTATGGTATAATAAACTGTTATTAATAGCATTTCATTTGTGCTGAAAGGAATTACAATGACGGAAAAGAAACCATTTTATATTACAACGCCGATTTACTACCCTTCTGGGAAATTACACATTGGATCTGCCTATACGACAATCGCATGTGATGTACTAGCACGCTAT
The DNA here is from genome assembly GCF_053206505.1 of Streptococcus fryi. NCBI lineage: Bacteria > Bacillati > Bacillota > Bacilli > Lactobacillales > Streptococcaceae > Streptococcus > Streptococcus fryi. The sequence goes on from NZ_JBRUGW010000017.1 coordinate 35,622, forward strand.
AAGCGTTTGATGGGGCATGAGGTATTTTATTTGACTGGTCTTGATGAACACGGTCAAAAAATTGAACAGAAGGCTGCTGAAGCTGGTTTAACACCACAAGCTTATGTTGATGGTATGGCAGAAGGGGTTAAAGAGTTATGGCAACTTCTTGATATTCAATATGATAAATTTATCCGTACAACAGATGATTATCATGAAGAAGTGGTAGCTGCAGTATTTGAAAAATTATTGTCTCAAGATGATATTTATTTGGGCGAGTATTCTGGCTGGTATTCTGTTTCTGACGAGGAATTTTTCACAGAAAGTCAATTAGCAGAAGTCTTTAGAGATGAGGCAGGAAAGGTTATCGGAGGGATTGCCCCATCAGGTCATGAAGTGGCTTGGGTATCAGAAGAATCTTATTTCCTTCGTCTTAGCAAGTATCAAGACCAATTAGTTGCCTTTTTTGATGCTCACCCAGATTTCATTCAACCAGAAGGTCGTCTCAATGAGATTTTGAAAAACTTTATCGAGCCAGGTCTTGAAGATTTGGCGGTTAGTCGTACGTCCTTTACATGGGGTGTACCAGTACCTTCTAACCCTAAGCATGTTGTCTATGTTTGGATTGATGCACTCTTAAACTATGCGACTGCCTTGGGCTATGCTCAGGAGGAACATGCCAACTTTGATACCTTCTGGAATGGCACGGTCTTCCATATGGTTGGTAAGGATATCTTGCGTTTCCACTCTATTTACTGGCCAATCATGCTAATGATGCTTGATATGAAACTACCAGAGCGCTTGATTGCCCATGGTTGGTTTGTCATGAAAGATGGCAAAATGTCTAAGTCTAAGGGAAATGTGGTTTACCCAGAACCGTTAGTTGAGCGTTATGGCTTAGATTCGCTACGTTATTACCTCATGCGTAGTTTGCCAGTTGGCTCAGATGGTGTTTTCACACCAGAAGATTATGTTGGTCGTATCAATTATGAATTGGCCAATGACCTTGGCAATCTATTGAACCGTACGGTTGCGATGATTAACAAATACTTTGATGGGCAAGTACCATCTGCTGAAGAAACGCAAGTGACAGCCTTTGATGGTCAGCTTGAAGAAGTGGCTAGACAAGCAATCAGTGATTATCATGTCAATATGGAGAAGGTGGATTACCCTAGAGCCTTAGAAGCTATCTGGCAGGTGATTGCTCGTACGAATAAGTATATTGATGAGACTGAGCCTTGGGTGCTTGCTAAAACTGAGGAGAAAACTGCTGAGTTGGCTTCTGTTATGCGTCATTTAGCAGAAAGTCTCCGTGTTGTTGCCCACATGATTCAACCATTTATGATGGAGACGTCAGCGGCTATCATGACTCAGCTTGGTTTAGATCTTGTGAGTGATTTAGAGAGCTTAGCGTATGGTTCATTCCCAATGGGTATTAAGGTTGTATCAAAAGGGACGCCGATTTTCCCACGTTTAGAGATGGACGAAGAGATTACTTTTATCAAGACCCAAATGGGTGGAGCTTCAGTGGCTGAAGAGGAAAAAGAATGGGATCCTGCGGCTGTAACCTTAACCAATGAGAAATCGGCTATCAAATTTGACGATTTTGACAAGGTTGAAATTCGTGTAGCAGAAGTCAAAGAAGCTAAAAAAGTTGACGGTTCTGATAAATTACTCCAATTCCGCTTGGATGCTGGGGATGGTGAAGACAGACAAATTCTCTCAGGGATTGCACAATACTATCCAAATCCAGAAGAATTAGTGGGACTTAAATTACAAATTGTAGCCAATTTGAAACCACGTAAAATGATGGGCTTATTAAGCCAAGGGATGATTTTATCTGCGGAGCATAATGGTCAACTAACCTTGCTGACAGTTGACGCATCAGTACCAAATGGTAGTCAAATTGGCTAATAGTGTCAGTAAAATGATGCGTATTATAGTGATGTCTTAATAACAGAAAAAACCAAAGAGGTCATGTTTATCCTCTTTGGTTTTTGAATAGCTTGTTAATAGCTTGTTTAGTGATTATAATGCCATATCATCAATACTATCAAGGTAATCAGTGGCGGCCTTGATAGTGCTTTCTAAAGCTCCCTCTTTAAATGGAGACTGTAAGTTAGCAGCTTCCACGATTTGAAGGAAGGATTTTGTACCACCTAAATCACAGATACGTAAGTAGTCTTCCCAAGTATTATCATCATGGTCAACCTGACTACGTTTCCAGAACTGAAGGGCACAAACTTGAGCAAGTGTATAATCAATGTAGTAGAAAGGACTAGCAAAAATATGCCCTTGACGGAACCAGAAAATCCCTTTATCAAGTGCTTTGGAATTTGAGAAATCACGGTCTGGTAAGTAATGTTCCTCTAATTTTTTCCAAAGTTTTTTTCGTTCATCTGGTGTCATTGATGGGTTTTCGTATACTTCATGTTGGAAGTGGTCAACAAGAACACCGTACGGTAAAAAGAGTAATGTTCCAGCTAAGTGACTAAACTTATATTTATCTGTCTGTTCTTTGAAGAATCTTTCCATGTAAGGCCAAGTCAAGAATTCCATTGACATTGAATGAATTTCACAAGATTCATAGGTCGGCCATAGTACATCAAGGGCTTCAATCCAACGTGATCTGTAAACTTGAAAAGCGTGACCAGCTTCATGGGTCAAGACATCAATGTCAGCGCTAGTTCCGTTGAAGTTAGAAAAAATAAATGGACTCTTAAAATCAGCAATATAAGTACAATAGCCACCGGAATCTTTACCTGGTTTAGCAACAAGGTCCAATAAGTCGTGTTCTAACATAAAGCTGAAAAATTCATCGGTTTCTGGTGAAAGGTCTTGGTACATTGTTTTAGCAGTTTGTACGATGAATTCAGGATCTCCTTGAGGTTTGGCATTGCCGTCTAAGAATTCAAGAGGTAAATCGTAGTAGTTGAGTTTATCTACTTGGATTCGTTTGGCTTGACGCTCACGTAATTTTTGAACAACAGGGACAACATGTTTGTGGATTTCCTTGCGGTAGGTTTTTACCATGTCGGCGTTGTAATCAAAACGGTTCATATGATAATAAGCAAACGTAACATAGTTATCAAAACCGAGTGTTTGAGCGATATCATGTCTAACCTTAACCAGTTGATCGTAGATATGGTCAAATTGTTCCTCATTATCAAGGAAGAATTTGTCACGAGCTTCAGCAGCTGTTTGACGAACAGTGGCGTCTAAATCTTCTCCAAAGACACCGATTTGAGAAAGGTTATAGACTTGATCGCGGAAGTTAATTTTAGCAGAAGCAATCAGATTATTGTAGGCATCAACCAGCTCATTTTCTTTTTGGAGCAGTGGGATAATTTCAGGTGAAAATGTTTTGAGTTTGTTTTCTGCCATCATAAAGAAAGTATTAGGTAGGATATCACCAAGCTCTTTGCGATAAGGGCTATCGAGTAGAACACGGCAAAAATCAGTTTTTAATTCTTCGAATAGAGGACTATGTTGGTTCCAAAAATCCGTTTCAGCGTTATAAAACTCATCGGTCATATCGATAGAATGTCGAATACTCCATAAAGTTAATTGAGTATCAATAGTTGATTGAATCGCGTTAAAACGTCTTACTGTTTCAATGGTATCCTGTGCCGAAGTTGCTTCTTGAAGTGTCTGTGTTAATTGCTTGAGCTCATCTTTAATAGCTTCATAATTTGGACGAGTATATGTGTATTCTGAAAAAATCATAACATCCCTTTCTAACATTCAGCGTCAATCGCCAATTTTATGATTATGATAGCATTTTTAGCGATGAATTGCAAAGGAAGTTTTGTTGTGACACATGTCAAAAGTTGAGCTATCTCTTCTTTCAAGTAAGAAGGTTGTCTGATAATCTTTCCTTGGTATATTTGACATTAGGGAAATCGCTTTTTTGACTGTTATTTGTTATAATGATGATATAAAAAATATGGAGGTGGGGTATGCGTCGTAAATATGCCAATTTGAGCTTCTTGTTTGGTGTTTGGATGTTTGCAGGATTGTACTTCACAGAGGGACGATTTCCGCTTGTTCATAAGCTATTATCAGTGATTAGTGGACTTTGTTTCTTCATTTTTATAATGATGCTTTGCTACACCATTGGCTTGTATCTTGTTATCACTTTACGTCTATATTTTAAAAAATGGAGGGAGAAAAAATGACATTTGAAGAAATTTTACCTGGCTTAAAGGCTCAGAAACGTTATGTTCGTACGGGTTGGGGAGGTGCTGAGAATTATGTGCAACTCTTTGATACGATTGAGGTTGGAGGTCAAAAACTGGAGGCTACACCATACTTTTTGATTAACGTTACAGGTGATGGGGAAGGTTTTTCGATGTGGAGTCCGACACCGTGCGATGTATTAGCGACAGATTGGATTGAAGTGGATGACTAAGTCGGTTTTGATTACGGGGGTGTCATCAGGTATTGGATTGGCGCAAGCTCGTGCGTTTTTGCAATCAGGTTATCGTGTTTTTGGTATTGATAAGTCCCAAAATCCATTGCTGGATGGGGACTTTCATTTTTTGCAGGCGGATGTGACTGATGATTTGACAACAGTGTTGAATTGGTGTTCAGACGTTGATATCTTGTGTTTGACAGCAGGAGTATTAGATGATTTTCAGTCTCATCTGGATACGGATGAGTCTCTGTTTATGCAAGTGTTTGACACTAATTTTTTATCGGTGACGAGACTGGTTCGTCCTTATTTAGCTAAAATGGTTCAGAAACAGTCAGGTATCATTATCACCATGTGTTCCATTGCCTCTCAATTAGCTGGTGGTGGCGGTTCTGCTTATACGGCTAGTAAACATGCTCTTGCAGGGTTTACTAAGCAACTGGCACTTGATTATGCTAAAGATGGTGTGCAAGTCTTTGGCATTGCCCCTGGTGCTGTTAAAACGGGGATGACAAAAGCTGATTTTGAGCCTGGCGGAATGGCGGAGTGGGTGGCAAGTGAAACTCCAATCGGACGTTGGTTAGAAGCTGATGAGGTAGCTGAAGCAACCCTATTTCTAGCTTCAGGTCGCATGTCTGCCATGCAAGGTCAAATCGTCACCATAGATGGAGGATGGTCGTTGAAATGACGAAGTATATTGAAATTGGTTTTGGGAATCGTTGGTTTATCCGAACGGAGTTTGAAGATGATTCGGGTCATGAGTGGGAGACAAAAGGTGTCGTTGGTCCGATTAGGTTGCAATCTGTTTACTGGCGCATGTGGTTAGGACATCAGGTTTATATCATGGATAGTCGGACGGGTCTTAAGTGTCAGTATAAAGATAGACGGTGTTTTAAACTGATTTTTGGAATAGTATCTTCAGAGGAGTAAACATGAAATTAGCACTTATTGGTACAGGTATGATTGTCAAGGAAGTATTGCCTGTCTTGGAAACGATTGATGGGATTAGTCTAGAGGCTATTGTATCAACGCCCAGAAGTTTGGAAACAGCTAGGGTTTTAGCTGATAGATATGGGATAAAAACAGCGACAAGTCTTTATGATGAGGTCTTGAATAGTTCTGCCATTGATACGGTTTATGTTGCCGTCCCCAACCATTTGCACTATACTTACGCTAAGCAAGCCTTGTTGGCAGGTAAGCACGTTATTTGTGAGAAACCTTTTACGATGAATGGTCACGAATTGGATGACTTGATGGCGATTGCTCACGAGAAGGGACTTATTCTTTTAGAAGCGATCACCAACCAGCATTTACCCAACTATTATCTGATAAAGGAGTTCCTTCCAAAGTTGGGCGATATTAAGATTGTGAATTGTAATTATTCGCAATATTCTTCTCGTTATGATGCCTTCAAAAGAGGCGACATTGCACCAGCTTTTGATCCTGAAAAGGGTGGAGGCGCCTTGCGTGATTTGAATATTTATAATATTCACTTGATAGTTGGTTTGTTTGGTCAACCTCTAGAGGTTATCTATTTGCCAAATATGGACAATCAGATTGATACATCAGGGATATTGGTCTTGGATTATGGGACGTTTAAGGCGGTTTGTATCGGTTCCAAAGATTCTAGTGCTCCCATCACATCTGTTATTCAAGGAAATAAGGGAAATATCTCTATTTTAGGACCGACTAACAGTCTTCCTGAGATTAATTTCCAAGAAAACGGTCAGCAATCTGAACGCTTTAATAACAATGGCAATCAGCATCGTATGTATGATGAATTTGTCACTTTTGAGGTGATTATTCGTACAAACGATCTTGAGCAGGCTGATGAACTGTTAAAGCATAGTCGTAATGTAATGGCAGTGCTGGATTTGGCAGTAGAAGGGATGATGAGATGACAGCAGAGGACATGTGGGAAGCTTACAAACAGCTTAATCCAGATATTGGTGATACAGTCAGTGCTTTCCAGTTTGGTGCAGAAACAGATATATTGGCTGATTTGGTGTTAAAAGGGATAAAGACAGCCACGTCAAGTGCCTATCCCCTGTATGAACATTTTGGCGAAGACTGGTATGACGTAGGGTGCTATGATGTTGTTTTAGATAGTCAAGGAAATGCCGTTTGTATTATAAAAACAAACAAGGTTTACACTACACCCTTTGATCAAATTACTTCTGAACATGCCTACAAAGAAGGAGAGGGAGATCGTAGCTTAGACTATTGGCGTACGGTTCATGAAGCCTTTTTTAAGAAGTGTTTGTCGGACATCGGTTTAATTTTCAATGAAAAGATGTTAGTCGTTTGTGAAGAATTTGAATGTGTGTATCCTACTAATGTGCCAGTATAAATTAGATTTGATATAAAAAGCAGTAAGCGTGATAGGAAATGCTTACTGTTTTTTGAAGTCATTTTAAATCTGTTGTTAGTGTAAAATAAATCTCGGAAATGCTTTACCAAATGCAAAAAGTCCTATATCCTAAGACAAACACCACATTTACCTAGAAGGATATAGAACCTATGACTATTGTAACAAAGATTTCCGAGATTTTAAAGTCTAGCACACACTTATCCGAGATGGAAGAAGCCATAACTGCTGTTATGAGAGATATGACAAGTGCTATTCTAAGTGATAGATTAGAAGCCTTAGACAAAGAGTTGATTCAACCTTATCTTTCAGAAGGTTGGGCAATAGACCGTCGGGAAGAACGTCAGCTGACATTTACCTTTGGGACGGTTGTCTTCAAGCGCCGTAGACTAAGAAAGTCAGGTGAGAAGAGTTTCTTGCCCTTAGACAATGCTCTGGGTTTGGCGCCTAGGGAGCACTTTAGTTCAGGTTTCAAAGAGAAGATTAGTGAGTTGGCAACGGGTATGACTTTTCGTCAGGCAAGTAAAACCCTAGAACTCTTGACTGCTATTTCTGTGAGCCACCAGACAGTTCATCGTATGACGCAAGATGTGGCTGAACAGATAGCTCAGAGCAGGTTATCAGGTTTACAGACCTTGAAGAAACCCAAAGTCCTCTACATAGAGGGAGATGGTGTCTGGGTGGGTTGTCAAGAAAAGCATAAACACCTTGAGTTCAAACGTGGCTTTATTCACGAAGGT
>NZ_JBRUGW010000018.1:0-38980 GCF_053206505.1 Streptococcus fryi
GCTGGGTACTTAGCCTACAGCGAAATGGTCGGCTGATTCGTCAGGGAAACCAGCACCAAGAAGTAGACATTTATCACTATATTACTAAAGGGAGTTTTGACAACTACCTCTGGCAAACTCAGGAGAATAAGCTCAAGTACATTACTCAAATTATGACCTCTAAAGAGCCCGTTCGGGCGGCAGAAGACATTGATGAGCAGACCATGACTGCTTCTGATTTCAAGGCTTTGGCTACGGGCAATCCCTTTCTTAAACTCAAGATGGAGCTGGAAAATGAGTTGGGGCTTTTGGACAATGAACGGCGAGCCTTTGATCGAACTAAAGACGATTACCGCCAAACCATACGGGTGGCAGAACGGGATTTACCAGCTCTTGACAAACGTCTCAGTTGTTACGACCAGGATATAGAGAACTCCAGACGGAGTAAGGGAAAGGACTTTGTTATGTCCTTTGGTAGCCAATCCTATACCGAAAAAGGCGAGGCAGGGGAGTACCTGCACCAGTTGATTCGTCAGAATCGCTCTGAAACCAAGGAACTCCGTACCTTAGCCCATTATCGTGGCTTTTCTTTGAAGGTGACGACCAGAAGCATGACTGAACCTGTTCCTGAAATTGTCACGCTTAGAGTTGTGGGAGACAACCAGTATTCGGTGAGCCTGGATTTGAAATCCCCCATTGGAACTCTCCAGCGGATTAACAATGTGATTGACGACATTGAAAAGGACAAAGAAACAACAGAGGCTTTGGCCAAGACCATGAGGGATAAGGCAGCAGTTGCCAAGGAACAGGTTGATAAGACTTTTAGTAAGGAAGAACATTATCAAAAACTTAAAGCTCAATACGATGTCCTTGCACCTCTGATTGAAGCAGGGGAGCCTATAGAGGTCATTGAAGAAGCCCTAGATCCCTTTCTTAATCAATCCAATAAGCAAGAAATCGTCCTTGACGACCAACTTTCTTTAGAAATTTAGCAGCAATGAGCTGACAAAAGGAATGGAACGCGGTAGACTAATGGTAGAAGAACAAAAGGAGAGACATGATGACAGACCAATTTGAAAACATGAAACACCAACTAGATAACCTTTTGAGTGAGGGGTTCAGTACATCTGACCAGTACGAGGCTTATCGTGACTTGAAAGCCCAATACGAGACAGCCACAGGTGATGTGAGCTTTTCCATTCGTGAGGTCACGGGTCAATTAGAGGTTATCATGACCAATCGTGAGACCTTCTTCCCAGACCTCGATGAGGGGACACGGGTAGAGTATTTGGACTTGGTTGAACGACTGGAGGAGCTGGATAACACCAAGGCGGCTTACTACCGCAGACAGTTAGGGGAGGCATAAGATGTTTGAAGAGTTAGGGCAAATTATTCTCATTCTCATCGCTATTGGAGGGATTCTTCTCCTGCTTTACCGCTTGTTTCTGGCGGCGACAGGCTTATTGCTCATTGGAGGAGGTCTCTTTCTAGCCTTTATGGAGGTTTATGGTCTTTACCTGTTGTTTACTGAAACAGACCTCTTTGTCAGAGATTTTCAGACCAATGGCTGGCTCAGTTTTCCGATCTTTTTTGTCGGGATAAATGTCTTGTTGGCTGGATTATTGGTTAAAAAATGGAGCAAGATGGCCATAAAGCATCGTTTCAAATTGTTCAAGACCAGACAGGCATAAACTACTCGTTAGTGGCATCAACTTTGGCTGGTGCCCTTTTCTTGAATGGCTATATTTTAGTCTTGAACGGTAATGTTTTTCCTGTTTAGGAAAGTTAAATGACTGTTCAGGAAATGGTTATTATTTTTGTAAGAAGAGTGCTATACTAAAGGTGTCAAGTTGCAACGGACAAATCAATAAAAATAGAAAACATAAGGAGGTATTCATCATGAATACACAAACAATTTCTCACTTTGAACTTTTGGACACTGAATTGCTTGCGACTGTTGAAGGTGGCAATGCATGTGCCTGGGGAGTAGGAGGTGGTGCAGCTACTGGTTTGGGTACGGGTTTGTTAGCAGTGGCTGCAATGAGTAATCCAGTAGGTTGGTTGGCTATTGCAGGAGTGGGTGCCCTTACGGTAGGAGGTGGTTTAACTGGTGCAGCTGGGTTCTGTCGCTAAAAGAGTAATAGTATTAATTGCTACTTTAGTTTTTATACCGTCGATAATTTGGTTACTTCTTTTAGATATACCAAGTAGTTTAAAATTTATTTTACTGATATATTCTAATTTGCCAATTGCTTTGGTATTATTTATTAGTACTATACAAAAAAATCAAAGAAAAGAGAAGTGAATTATATTATCAACTTCTTGAATTTTAAGCTAGGTCATCAGTTTTATTCGGCTGGTGTCCTTTTTTCTGTGATAAAATCCCCAATTTCCTCATGGTATGCTTGGTCTATCATAACAGAAAAGAGGAAAAATAGATGATTGATAGAACTAAGCAGGTCGTTTTAGTGAGTCTAGCCAGTCTTGCTTTACTAGCCTTTGTCTCGACTATGGGTTACAGTCTAGGAAAACAGAGTGTGACCAACGAGACCAGGGCAGCCATCAAAGAGGAGGCCAAGAAGCTACAAGACGTACAGGCCAAAAAAGAGAAAGCCAGTCGCTTATCTCCAGAGGGGGTAGAGGAGTTTCTTCGTCACTATTTCACCAAGAAACAGCTAGGAGAAAACAACAAACGTCTTAAACCTTATCTGACCGATTCGGCCTATCGTGAAGAATTAACTCGCCAAGAAGACACTCTCCAGCAGGTCTACAAGGACTATATCTTGGACTATCAGTATCAGGAGGCCGATATTTACCTCAATTATGCTTCAAATGAGGTCTTAGCTGAGGTGTCTTATACTGTGACCTATGTTCCAGACTTGGAACAAAAAGACAAGGCTCAGACCAATCAAATTGAGAAACGGCTTTTGCGACTGACCTACACCAAGCCGGGGGACAAGCTCTTGGTCAATCACCTTCAGACCTATTCGGTGGGCTTATCAGAAGCACTGACGAAAGTACAGTTTGACAGACCAGAGCTAGCGGCTGTTCCTGAATTACCTGTTTCAACCACAACACCCTAAGCAGAAGGACAGCCTTCTGCTTATTTTCATATAGGAGAATGAGATGATTGCATTAGAGACGGTAAAGAAGAAATCCATCGTAGATGTAGCAGGGGCCTTGGGTATCCCTTTGAAACGCTTATCCAGCACCCTTTATGAGCAGGTAGAACACGATTCTTTCAAGATTTTTACCAACACCAATACCTTCAAATGGTTTTCGCGGGATATTCAGGGCGATGTCATAGACTTTGTGCAGCTGATGGCAGGGGTTAGCTTCAAGGAGGCGATTCACTTTTTGGACAAGGGAGACTTTCCAGAGCAGGAAATCCAGGAGCTAAAACTAGAACCTTTTCGTTATTATCTCCCCGAAAGTAAAGACTTTGGTTCTGCTCGCACATATCTCAAAACTATTCGCTATCTGTCTGATGAGACCATTAATACCTTTGGCCGACAAGGGCTACTTGCCCAGGGGAAATGGCAGAGCGACAACCATACCGAGCCTGTGGTTGTGTTTAAGAGCAGAGACCATCATGGGCGATTAGTAGGGGCTAGCCTTCAGGGTATTGAAGAACACCCAGACAGATACAATCGGGGACGGCTCAAGACAATCATGAAAGGCACTCACGGTTATGCAGGGATTAGCTTGACTATAGGTAAGCCCAAGCGGCTTATTTTTGCGGAATCTACCATTGACTTGATGAGTTATTATGAGTGTAAGAAAGCAGAATTGACAGATGTTCGTTTGGTTTCTATGGAAGGTCTCAAGAAAAGGGTTATTGCCTATCATGTTATCCGACTAGCATCAGAAGAAAAAGGGGACTTTAGTTTTCTTAATAGCCTCGACAAGGAACGATTAAGCTATTATCTGGATGTGATTTTACAGACGACCACCTATTTTAATCAGCATAATCATCTCTTGACCTTGGCTGTCGATCATGATAAGGCAGGGAGAGACTTTATTGACAAGCTAATAGAGGAGGGATTTCCTCTTGAGCAGGATTTACCACCGTTAGATGTATTGAATAGCAAAGCTGATTGGAATGAGGAGTTAATCAGGCGAAAGTTGGAACCTAGTTTGGACGATTGGCTCTGTCAATTTTACGAGGAAGGTAGGTAGACCAGCTATTCCTCTCAAACCTTAGCTCTTGATTTGTGATGAAAAAATCAAGGGGCCTTTGATAAGCTAGATCCAGACCCAAAGAAGGAGGAATGCCTATGAGTTTGAGCCAAGTGGCTCGCCTAGAAGAAAAAGTTAAGAAACAGGCCGAGAAAGTGGCTAGGGAAGCGGAACGCCTTAACACCTATCAGAACCAACTCCAGGAAGCAATGTACGCCACCTTTATCACTTATCAAACGAGCAGTCAGGTACGCTTTGACGAGGCTTTAGAGCGAGCTTTTGGGAAATTGTCTAAGCCCCATGCCCCACAAGAACCTAATGACACAAGGAGAACAGAATGACGACACAAATAGACTGGACCTATGACGGTTCACTAGACCAACCAGCATCCACTACACCAGACCAGGAACGAGCAAAGATTGCGGCACTTTTTGGTAAAGGTGACCCAGCACCAAGTCCTACAACAGAAACGATTGATTATCAAGCAGAATTTCAAAAACTAAAGGCTGGTGAATTACAACAAGCCTCGCAGGAAAATACCGAAATGTCACCAGCAGTAGTAGCACTTCCCAGCCCTACTTTGGACAAAGACCCAACCATACTCTATAAGGAACACCTTCAGAAACAACTAACCAGTTACGAAGCAGACATGAGCACCTACCAGCTGGAGCTTGATCGTTTGCAGAGATTGGTGAACGAGAAAGGCAACACCATCAATACCATCACCGCTATTCTAAAGGCGATGGATACAATCGCATAAGCTAACAGTCCGTTTATTGGGCTGTTTTTTGAAAGTTTTGAAAGGAGCAGCATGTGTTAAAAGGTTTATTCAAATCCAAAGGGCATCATCCGCCGTCTTCAGACCGTTTCAAATCCTTGATTCATATTTTATCAGACATGTCAGACATAGAACTAGACAAGGTAGAGAAGTTAATCAATTTAATTTTTGACCAAGAGAATCAGGAAACGCCAGCAAATTGTTCTGAATCAACTAGTCCTGTTGTTCGGGAAGAAAGTTTAGATGACAGAATCGAGACTGCCAAGGCAACGCTAAAGACAGAAGAGTTGGAAAAGCGGATAGAACAGTTTAAGCAGAGTAAGAAATAGAACTTGCACCAAAAATGGTGCAAGTTCTTTGCGTTTGTACTATAATAGAGTTGAAAATAGAAATGAGGTTACCCATGATTCAAGCAAATATTAAGGCACTCCGCCAAGAGCAACAATTATCTCAATCAGAATTTGCGGAGAAGATCGGTATTTCCCGTAATAGCCTGAGCCGTTACGAGAACGGTATTAGCTCTGTATCAACTGAACTGATTGATCGCATTTGTCATCAATTTAATGTCTCTTATTTGGATATTGTAGGAGAAGAAAAGATGTTAACTCCAGTAGAAGATTATCAATTGACGCTAAAAATAGAAGTTATTAAAGAGCGTGGAGCAGCGATTTTATCCCAACTATATAGCTATCAAGATAATCAAGGAATAGCTTTTGACGATGAGACTAATCCTTGGATTTTGATGAGTGATGACTTGTCGGATCTTATCAATACTAGGATTTACCTGGTTAACACGTTTGATGAAGTAGAGCGCTACAATGGTTATTTGGATGGTATTGAGCGTATGTTGGATCTTGCTCGTCATCAGGTGGTGGCTTAATGCGGTTAGAAAAATTTGGCCAAGATGATTTTGACTTAGCCTTAAAACGGATTGTTCGTTCATTAACTCGTGGTAAAACGACATCAGTTAATCCAATACCAATTTTGCTTGGTGGGCAAAGCGGAGCAGATAAAACAACGATACACCGTATCAAGCAGAAAGAATTTCAAGGTAATATCATCATTATCGATGGAGATAGCTATCGTTCTTTTCACCCCAATTACCTTGCTTTACAAGAAAAATATGGTAAAGATAGTGTTGATTACACTAAAGTTTTTGCAGGGAAAATGGTTGAACACCTAGTCAAAGAATTGAGCAAACAAGGCTATCATTTACTAATTGAAGGAACTCTGAGAACGACAGAAGTTCCAAGCAAAACAGCTCAGCTATTGAAGGCGAGAGGTTATCAAGTCTCACTAGCACTGATAGCAACCAAGCCTGAATTGTCATATCTCAGCACCTTAATCCGCTACGAGGAAGTCTATGCAGTGAATCCAAGCCAAGCTCGAGCAACGCCTAAAGAACATCACGATGGTATTGTAGAGCGTCTAGTTGATAACTTACGAGAATTAGAGACTAGTAAACTCTTTGACCAGATTCAGATTTATCAAAGAGATAGAACTTGTATCTATGATTCTGAAACTGATGAAGGCTCCGCGGCAGAAGTGCTACAAGAGTGTCTCTTTGGAAAATGGAGTAAGGTTGATGAGGAAATGATGAAGGTGGGGAGAGAGCGGTTGTGTGAATTAGTTTCAGGTAATGGAGATAAGAAATGAAGTTAACAAAAGTAATTATTAATAATTTTAGATCATTCGGTGAAAGTCAAATTATTGAATTAAACAATCAAACTGTATTGATTGGGAATAATAGTTCAGGAAAAACAACTGTATTACAAGCATTGAGTAAGCTGTTTTCGGATAAACAAAGTGATAGAATAATTCGAAAAAGTGATTTTCATCTACCAAAAGGATTAGGACCTGGAGAAAATACTAGAAACCTCTTTATAGAAACTATTTTTGAGTTTGATGAACTTGATGGAACTGTCTATGGACCAGCCATTCCAACGTTTTTCGAGCACTTTACAGTTTCTCAAGATAGTGCCAAACCATTTCTACGAATCAGGTTAGAATCTTCTTGGGAAGATGATGGAACAGTTGAAGGAAGTGTTGATACTCAAATCTATTATATTTCATCTGATGAAGAAATTATTAAAGATGAGAACAAGCATCGTGCCCCTAGAAAGGATTTAGATAAAATTAGGGTACTTTATGTACCAGCTTCAAGAACGCCTGAGAAGGAGTTGGGTAATGCTTCTGGTAGTATGTTAAGTAGGCTAGTAAGTAGTATAAATTGGACCGAAGATGAGATAAAGGAAATTACAGATAAAATTGGTGAGTTGAATAATACTTTTTTATCTGACAATGGAGCATTAACTAAGATCAACCAAGGGATTCAGAAATCGTGGGGACTGTATCATGAAGACAAACGATTTTCTCAGGCAGAGTTAACTATTAATTCTTCTGAGATGGCGGCAGCCCTTAGACAGATTGCCTTAAAATTTTCACCAACAACCACTGAAGAAGCATTTACAGTTTCAGATCTAGGAGATGGACTGAGATCTATTTTTTATTTTTCACTTGTTGATTCGATACTTGATATTGAGTTAGAAATTACCAAAGACCGTGAAGAAAATCCTGGTAATCCAAGATTTAAGTTGATCCCACCAGTACTAACTATCTTAGCAATAGAAGAACCAGAAAATCATATTGCTCCACATCACATTGGAAAACTGATAAAAAGGTTTAAGCAATTAGGCAATAATGCCAACTCTCAAGTGATTTTAACGTCACATTCTCCATCTATTGTAAAAAGAATTGACCCAGAAGATTTGAGATATTTAAGAATTGAAAATAATGATAGAGTGCTTCAAACCATTGTTTCTGATATACAGTTACCTCAATCGATTGATGAGTCTTATAAATACATTAAGGGAGCAATTCAAGCTTATCCGGAACTATATTTTGCGAAGTTAGTAGTACTAGGTGAAGGTGACAGTGAGGAACTGTTATTACCAAAGTTTTTTGATTTACTTGGAAAAGAGATTGATAGCTCTCAGATTTCAATTGTCCCTCTAGGGGGCAGACATGTTAACTATTTTTGGAAATTATTGAATTCACTCAAAATTCCTTATATTACCTTATTGGATTTTGATAATGAAAGATACGGGGGTGGTTGGGGAAGAATAAAATATGCTATCCAACAGTTACTAGAAATAGGTATTGAGCGTAGTGATTTAGTGACAATGGAAGATAGTAGAATATTGAATGATGAAGACATTGCTAGAATTAGTTCTAATCAGATAACTGATATTTTCTCACAACCATTGTCATCCTGGATAAACCATTTAGAAAAATTCAATGTTTTCTTTTCTGCACCACTTGATATTGATTTCCTAATGTTACAGCATTATAAGGACTATTACCTGGGGACTTTATCTACCAATGAAGGACCTGTGGTTTCTTATATTGATGAAAATAATGACAAGAAAAAAATAAGATTAACTAAAATGGACAGAACAAATGATTATCAATTAATTGGTTTTAAAAATCGCATAAGTGAAGCTATACAAGCAACTCTAAAAGATAAGAGTGGACCCGGTGATAGTTTTACTGATGAAGAAAAAGTACTAATGATTTGGTATCAATATTTCTTTTTAGGTAGAGGAAAGCCGACAACTCATATGCAATTTTTATCATCAATTAGTGATGATGAATTAAATAGAAACATACCTCCTGTGTTTGAAAAAATGGTTAGACGTGCGGAAGAATTACTTGGAGATTGAATATGGTGAAGAGTAACGATTGGTTTCCTAAAGGAGTCGTTAAATTAGAGGATGCTGCTTTAGAAGTAGTTAAAGATGTTACCAACTGTCTGGTCATTGCTGGACCAGGTGCAGGAAAAACTGAATTACTAGCTCAGAAGTTAGACTGTCTTTTCTCTACAAATAAATGTGTTTCCCCCAAGAAAATTTTAGCATTAAGTTTTAAAACAGATGCCGCATCGAATTTGAAAGAAAGAGTTAAGAAACGTTATGGTGATGAATATGCTTCTCGTTTTACCTCATTAACCTATTCGGCTTTTGAAAAGAGAATTTTAGACCAATTTAGAAATGTTCTTCCTGAGGAGATAAGACCATCGAAGGACTATTTGATTGAAGAAATGGAAGTCATAAAAGAGGTTCTTGATAGAAATGGATTAAGTACTACTGGAATGTGGAAGAATAGCATTAAGGAAATTGCAGAAAGAATTGCCTTGAATGAGAGAGATTCAACTATAAAAAATGATCTGTTAAAGGGGACTCAGAGTAATAAACCAGTTCTTTTTTACAGACAAATAACAAAGTTGGCTACTCAAATAATAGCTACTAACGAATACATCCGTAAAGCACTTCAAATGACATACGATTTTGTATTTCTAGATGAATTCCAGGATACTACATATGCACAGTATAATTTATTAAAAACTTGTTTTTTAGGTTCGTCTTGTAAATTAACAGCAGTTGGAGATAATAAGCAAGCCATTATGATATGGGCAGGTGCAAATCCTGATATTTTTCCAGACTATATTCGAGACTTTAATTCAAATGAATATCAATTGTTGATGAATCACCGCTCTGTACCTAAACTTGTAGAATTTCAAAAAGAGGTTCATCAGATATTAAATAGTAATCACAGTTCTATTCAGACAAATAATTATCCAGAATTTCAAGAGGGTGAAATAACATTATTTGAATTTGAAAATGAAAGTTTAGAAGCTGAGTTAATTGCAAATGATATAGAATCAAAAATTCAAGGAGGTATACGACCATCAGAAATTTGTATCCTAGCAAAACAGAAGGTTGATGATTATAGTTCAAAATTGATAACTACATTAAGCAGTAAAGGGATTAAAGCAAGAATTGAAAATGAATATCAAGAGCTTTTAAAAGACCCTACTTGTAACCTATTATTAGATTTAATATCATGCAGTCAAGGAAAACGAGATCCTTTAATTTGGGAAAATATTAGTAATTTTTATGGAAATATCAATGGAATAGATGAGTTTACTGATGAATTAATTTTAGCAAAATCCTATAAGGAGATTGACAATCTAGTTAGTGATATTACTTACCTAATTTCAAATTTTATTCCCAATGAAGAAAGTATGCTAAAATTAATTGATTGTATTATTGAAAAAATAGATGAAAAAAGAATTATTTCCACTTTTTCAATATACAATGGAAAAAGTGACCTAGATATCATTGTCAAGAACTTTTCAAAGTTATTATACAAAGAATATTTTCAATTACAAGGTGAATGGATAAAGGTAGTATCTAATTTCAAGGGTGAAAATTCAATTCCAATTATGACTATCCATAAGAGTAAAGGATTGGAATATGAGGCAGTCTATTTTCTAGGCTTGGAGGATTCTGCGTTCTGGAATTTCAATAATCAACCAGAAGAAGATAAAAGTGCGTTCTTCGTTGCACTTTCAAGAGCAAAAAGTCACTTAATATTCACATACTGTAAATTGAGAAATTATAGTCCACAAAACAATAGAAATATTAATGAGATATATTCATTGCTGACTCAATCCCGTTTAGTGGATGTTGTTAATTAATAAGATTAAGGCATAGGAATTAGCTTTTTAGAGAAACTAATTTCTATGCTTTGTTTTATCTTTTTAACTAGTTAAAGATGTTACAGTAGGTCATCAAGAAATATGTTTTTGAAAACTTTTCAATAACCTAACTAAGTTTAATTCAGTTAGATTTACTTGATTTTCTTGGATGTTGTAATCAGGATTTTTTTGTCTAGCTTTTTTATAGTAAATATCGAAATCTTTTTCTGCAACCTCAAGTTGATTCATTATCTCTTCTAATGAGAATTTACTCTTTATTAAGTTGTGAATCTTTTTCAATTCTAATTTTGTATCATAAATTACTATACTGTCTTTAAATCTAGTTAAAGGATATTTTTCAAGACCAGGTATTGAAGAAAATACTTTTAGCAATTGGTACTTTAAAGTATTTTTGTATAGACAATGATAATAAATAGTCTCGTGAGAATCCATTTTAAAACTTTCTAAATCAGGGGAGGGGACTAGACAATTACCTTGATCCAAATATATGGCCATGCATTCGTCAATTGTAAGATGTCGGTAGCGAAGCTGTACTAGCTGCCAATCAATATTAGTTTGGTATTGATTTAGACTATAAGACATAGTTTTAAAGCGGTTAGAGTCATCGTCAGTAAGTTTCAAAAAAAAGTCTGGGTTGGGATTATAAATAAAAAATCTTCCATCATCATTCTCAATGAAGAACCAATTTTTATAGTCTTTTAAAACATGAAAATACTGCTCTTTGATATTTAAGTCGGTATGATTAAACTTTTGAAACAACTTATTTATTAACTCAAAAGGAGCAGAGGAGTCTTTAGGAGTATTTATAGAGCCATTTCTAGCATATATTAATCCTTTTGGTAATGCAGTATCTTTCTTAGGCTTATAATCTTTTGTTAAAAATACAGGAACTTTATCTGTATCATGAATAATTAAGATGTCAATTTCTTTGTTGTCTATAGTTTCAGTTTGTATGCTAATTTTAATTTGATTATTTGTTGATATAAAGAGTTTATGTAGTAAATCTGTTAGATCTTCTTCATTTCTTCTATTATCATCATTGTTTACACCGATTATATCTAAAGTGATATTATCAATTCCAAAGATGATATAACAATCTTCGTGATGTGATGTATTAACAAAATTCAAGATGTCACGAACTAATTCAGACTTTGAATGATGCCATTTTTGTTTGAAATCATGAAACTCATCTTCAGGAGTATTAAGTAGTAAATCTATTTGTTCTATATTCAGCATGCCTATTTCTCCAAATATTCAGTTTACAGGAATTGTATCATAGAATTTAAGAAAGTCAATTATAACTGTACTAGTTGTGATACCTTTTCCAAATCTTCCTTGTTATCCTAATCTCATTCCATTGAAAATCAATACTTAATTTTTCACTGGGGGTTTGGGGGCGAAGCCACCATAGTTTCTTATCGTCGGCTGACCAACCTGTAAGGTTTGGGGTCAGCTGGCGATTAGATTTTGGGTTATTGTGGACACAATAACTGAGCTCGCAAAAGCCGAAAAGCGAAGCGATGAGGCTGAAGGAAGACCCCGTATCTGATACGGTATCGGGGCTGACCCGATAGAGGCAACTAGAGAAGGAGTAGAACGAGATGACAGACCACTATCGCATTATCCGTAAGGAAATCAATCTGACACCAGAGGAACTGGAGCAGGTTCAGGAGCTGATGAGGCAAGAACACGCAGAGCAATTCTCTCCCTTTGTCCGTCAAAAGCTGATGGACTTGGTTGAGAGGAAGCAGTCAATAACGGATTGGTTTACCCTCTGGCAATCCCAGAAAATTGAACAAATCAGTCGAGATATTTTACAGGTGACTATCTTGGCTGAACAGACCCATCAAGTCACGTCAGAGCACTTGCGAATTATCTTGACCTGTGTGCAGGAGTTGATGGCAGAAGTCGAGAAGGCTATTCCACTCAGTCCAGACTTTCGTGACAAATACATGGGAGGTTAGAGATGGAAAATCGCTACCGTACCAACCTCAAAAAAGTCTTTCTAACGGATCAGGAGTTGGCGACTTTGAATAATCGTATTGGACAGAGTGGCTGTAAAAATTTCTCTGCTTATGCTAGAAAAGTTCTACTCAATCCCAATATGACCTTTCTGACTATTGATACCAGTAACTATGACGACTTAGTCTTTGAACTGAAACGTATCGGGAACAACCTCAACCAAATTGCACGGACCGTCAACCAAACTCATCTTCTAACATCAAGCGACCGTAAGCTCTTGGTACAGGGGATTGATCAACTTATCAAGGAAGTCGAGAAAGATTTTATGGTCAAGTGCCAGCAGTTGAAGGAGTTTTATGGTTGTCACTAAACACTTTGCGGTGCATAGCACCAAGTATCGCAAGAGCCTTATCAAGTATATTCTCAATCCAGAAAAGACGAAGCAGCTGAAGCTGGTCTCTGATTTTGGTATGAGAAATTACCTGGACTTTCCCACTTATGAGGAGTTGGTGGAGATGTACCATGCCAACTTGACCAACAATGATCGGCTATACGATTCCAGAAATGATCGCCAGCAAATCAAGCAGTCCAAAATCCATGCCCACCACTTGATTCAGTCTTTCTCTCCTGAAGACAAGCTGACACCAGAAGAGATTAACCGCATTGGTTACGAGACCATTAAAGAGTTAACGAGTGGGAGTTTTCGTTTTATTGTTGCGACCCACGTTGATAAGGACCACATCCATAATCATATCTTGATTAATGCAGTTGATAGGCAGTCGGACAAAAAGCTCAAGTGGGATTATAACCAGGAGCGAGACCTCCGCATGATTTCTGACAGGATTGCCAAAGAGGCTGGGGCAAAAATTATCACCCCGAATCGCTATTCGCATGAAAATTTTGAGACCTATCGTCGCACCAACAACAAATTTGAACTCAAGCAACGGCTCTACTTTCTCATGGAAAATAGCATGACTTTTGAGGATTTTATGATTAAGGCTCCTGCTTTGAACGTGCAAATTGATTTTTCTCGCAAGCATGCCCGCTTTTTGATGACCGACCGCAACATGAAACAGGCTATTCGTGGTAACCAACTTAACAAACGTCAACCCTACACTGAGGATTATTTTCGGGAGCAATTTGCCAAACGAGCCATTGAAGAGCGACTGGAATTTCTTTTGCCTAAGGCTAAAAGCCTAGAGCATTTGGTTAAAATGGCAGAGCAGCTGAACCTGGCTATCTTTCTCAAACAGAAACACGTTGTCTTTACCTTATCAGAAAATGATAGGAGCATGACCATAAAAAATCATAATCTGAGTACCAAGCACCTTTACGATGTCCAGTTTTTCGAGGATTATTTTTCCAAAGAAAAAGAGCCTCCCGACCTTAGTCTGGAAACTCTTGTTTCAAATTTTAAAAAGTACCATGAGGTGAAAAACAAGGACAGGTTGCCTGAGGAAGAACTTTGGTCAGCCTACACAGACTTCAAGGAAAAACGGGACCGGATTCAGGAGTTTGAGGTGGTCTTAGCAGAGCAGCAGGTTGATAAGTTGGTCAAGGACGGACTATTTGTCAGAATAAATTACGGCGTTAAAAAAGATGGCTTGGTGTTTATTCCAAACCGTAACCTAGATATTAGGGAAACAGACAAAGGAAAATGCTACTATGTCTTTATTCGTGAGACCGCCCAGTTTTTCATCTATCACAAAGACAATGCTCAGCTCAATAAGTATATACGAGGCCGAGACCTGATTCGTCAGCTCTCTCATGACAGTAAACAGATTCCTAAACGCAGGCGACCAACCCTTGATACCCTCAAAGATAAAATCGCAGAACTGAATCTCTTAATTGAACTGGATGCCGATAACAAATCTTACCAGGAGATTAAGGACGAGATGATTCAAGATATTGCCAAATTGGAGTTGACTATCATAGATTATCAGGGCAAACTTGCCTACCTTAATAAGGTGGCAGAAGTTTTACTCAATCTCGACAACTCTGACCCAGAAAATCGAAGACTGGCACGATACGATTATGCCAAGATGAATCTGACTGCATCTATAACACTTGATCAGGTGGAGGAAGAAATAAAAAAAAATCAAAAATTCATGACGAAATGGATAGATGATTACGAATATAAGGTTAGGAGACTGGAGATTTTAGTCCAGACACTTAGTCACTCTCTTTTTTCTTCAGACCATAGAGACCGTCCAAGTAAAAATGAACTTGGTCTCTGATAAATGTTAATGATTTATTGTTCGTAGTATCAATCACGCCAAATCCCCGATAATGATTTTTGAAGAGTTCTTCATAATCGATATTTTGGCCAATAATAATGATAGTTGCTAGTTCTGAATAAGTTCGTATATCCTGTAAGTAACCGTTCATCTTCTCTGATGTTAAAAACTTCGATTTTATGATAAAATAGGTAGTAGGACTGTTGTACTTATACGGATAATAAGAGAAAGATAGTTTGATTTTTGAACAAATCTGATGACTGATTAAGTAACCTTTAATGACGATTGCGATAAAAATACTTAATGGGGAATAAGGAAAGATTTCAATCATAGTATCCTTTCTTTTTCAATGATTTAGGAATTTAATTATATCAGTTATTGTTGGTTTGGTGAGCTTCATCTCCTGAATATACCTCTAACTTTCCTAAATGGTAAAATCTTACCATTCAAGACGTTTGGATAACCATTGAGGATTTGAAGGAAATATGATGTTGCTCCTATGCTATAGTGTTCATAGGAGGATATACCTATGAACTTTATGATTATCAAAGTCAAGGATGAAACAAAGAAAGTGCTGCTGTCAGATATACTATATATCATATCTCATCCATCTAAGCCACATTATATTCAAATTGTGACTGAGAAAGAGGTTTATGATTGTTTACAAAAGCTACAAAACATAGAGGAAATGTATCCAGAATATTTTATTAGATGTCATCGTTCTAGTTTAGTTAACCGTTCAAAAATTAAAGCTGTCAATTCTCGAGAAAAACGTATTATTCTTGGAGAAAAAGGAGAACACAATATTACTTTTTCAAGACGTCGCTATCAAGATATACTACATCAGTGGATTAATAAAGGAGTAATGTAGAATGAATATCTTTGTGTTAGAAGATGATTTTAAGCAGCAAGAAAGAATTGAGACAGTTATTACCAAGTTTTTGGAGAAGCACAACATCGTTCCAAAAAAATTTGAAATTTCAGGAAAACCTAATCAGCTACTTCAACTAATAGAAGAAAAAGGTGTACATCAGCTCTTCTTTTTAGATATAGAAATTAAGGAAGACGAACTAAAAGGACTTCAAGTCGCTAAACAAATTAGAGAGATTGATCCTTACGCCAGTATTGTTTTTGTGACAACACACTCCGAGTTCATGCCCTTATCTTTCAGGTATCAGGTATCTGCCTTGGACTATATTGATAAAGAACTGAGAGCGACTGAATTTGAATCTCGGATAGAAGCAGCTTTACTTCATACTCACAAAAAGGACAGTAAAGCAGTATCGGATGATTCTTTCTATTTCAAGTCTAAATATGCTCAAGTACAGTACCCATTTAATGAAGTGTACTACATTGAGACTTCTCCACGTCCTCATCGTGTTATCCTTTACACCAAAACAGACAGAATGGAATTTACAGCGAGTTTATCAGATATTTTGAAACAAGATAAACGACTTGTACAATGCCATCGTTCATTTGCCATCAATCCGGGGAATGTTGTTAAGGTGGATAGACATGAAAAGCAAGTCTATTTTCCTAATGGCTCCACTTGTTTTATTTCAAGGCAAAAGCTAGAATCAACTTTGAATGCTATTGATAGACTGCATTGATAAAGGAGAAAGTATGTCAGCTGTTGAGTATATTATCGAAGGGGTGGTTTCATTTGTTTCGATTATCATTCTCTTTTTTAGTATTAACCGACTAAATTATTCCGTTCGCTCAATCGCCTTGGTTATTCTGCTCAGAGTACCAATTGCAATTGTTTTCGCAACTTTAAATCAATTATTTCCGAGTCAATTTTTATCTTATTTTGACACCCCTTTGTATGGTTTTCTCCTAGCCATGATATTGCTGCGGCCCTTACCGAAGACCCTTTTGATTTTCTATGGTCTACTGCCCTTTACCTTAGAAAATCTCTTTTATCGCATGGTGTCCTATTTTGTTTTACCTTTATTCGGGCAGTCATCGGGAATTATAGAAGATACACCAACTTTTATTCTCGTTAATTTCTTGTCTATATCGGCCGCTCTTTTCTTTTTAAAATGGCTAAAGTATGACTTTGTCAAGTTAAGAACAGACAATCTTGTAACTGAAGACAAACGGCTGCTCTATCTGACCAACTGGGTGATGGTTGCGTATTACATCTTGATGCAGACCTTGACTTATTTAGAGTATGACATCGGATTGCCGACCATGCCTCATCGTCAATTTATTCTAGTGACCTATCTTGTTATCTTCATGGGAATTATCAAACAACTTGATTTCCATTTGCGAAAAAAGCTACAAGAACAGCTTGATTTTCAACAAGCCTTGCAGCTCAAAAGCTTGGAAGATTATAGTAAGCAAGTTGAGGATCTTTATCGTGAAGTGAAAGGTTTTAGGCATGATTATGCTAACTTGTTGACCACATTACGCTTGGCTATTGAAGACAATGATATTGAGCAAATAAAAGACATTTACCAGTCCGTATTAAAGGATTCACATAAACGATTGCGAGCTAGTAAATATGACATCGGACGCTTGGTCAATATTGACAACTCCGCCTTGAAAAGTCTACTGGCGTCTAAATTCTTGCAAGCCAACGATAATAATGTATCAGTTAGCTTGGAGGTACCAGACGTGATTAAGCCACAAGGAATGGAGTTGATAGATTTTATCACCATCGTATCGATATTATGTGATAACGCCATAGACGCTGCCATAGACGCCGCCCCAAAGGTAACGATAGCCTTTTTGACGGTTGATGATAAGCAGATGTTTATTATCGAGAATACAACTAAGGTAGAAAATATCGACCTTTCAAATGTTTATTCCTTTGGTCATAGTTCCAAAGGGAATAACAGAGGAGTTGGTTTATATAATGTGATGAAAATTCTAGAGCGTTACCCACACGTATCACTTAACACGACTAGTGCATCTTATCTGTTTTGTCAATCCTTAGAAATTGGACTGACATCTAATTAGGTAAAAATTTTGGACCAAGGGATTCAGTCCCTTGGTCCAAAATTTTTGATGTTAGCCTACTTTATGTTTATTATTGTCACCTGTAGTTTTATCGCGCCTAGGAAAAAATCTAATCAGATCACTCCACCAGTCCCCGCCAGAGATGCGTTGGAGTTCTGACGAGGTTAGTTCCGAGAAATGCGTGAGTGATTTTGTTTGCTTGGTCATATGAGGACCTCCTTTATATAAGTTTTAATTTATTGTACACAAAATATGGCGATTTTTGACATTCAAATCCTGAACAGTCATTTAACTTTCCTAAATGGTTAATCATGGTTGGATAAAATTTTATCCTTGTAGTAATCAAAGTAAGTCTTCTTGGCAATGATACTCGTGACTCGGCCCTGGAGACCGTATTGGATGATGTCACGATATTTGTCGGATAATTGAGCCAAGGCAGTAACTTTGAACAGATTCCCCTCCTCAGTTTTAGTAGCAGTTTTATCAATAGACTTAATTTTTCCAATAACAGTGATGCTTTGGTTGCCAACTTTTTCTAAGCTCAGGCGTACGTCTTGTTTTTCTTTGAGTAAGGCGACATGCTCTGAAGTCACGTAGTAAGTAATGAGGAATTCTTTGGTTTGATTGATATTGGGGTAAATCTGAGCGATTTCACTACCGCTTGGAATCAAAGACTTTCCTTCAAACTCACTATTGAGATGGATTACCCCTGTTTCAGGAGCTGTAATGGTATTGTTTTCTAGTCGGACGGATGCTTGCTCTAGCTGTGCCTTTAGCTCTGTGATTTGCGTTTCAAGTGTGGTCAGCTGCTGAGAGGCTGTTTGTAAAAACTGTGTTCTTAGAACCTCAACCTTTGTTCCAAAGCTGTTATCATAGGTTGCAACAGAGCCAGTTCCAGCTCGTTGGATGTTCAGACTAGCTATGGATGATTCTAGCCCTGAGATACTTTGGTTGATTTGAGAAAGGTATTGATCAGTTAATCCTGTCTGGGAGTCTTGCTGGGATTGGGCTAAGAAATTGTTTAAGGTAGCTTGGTGTGGATTGCCGGCTGATAAACCGGTCTGTCTATTGGTAATGGCTTGACGAAGCTCCTCGTACTCTGCTATTTGGTGATAGATTTGATTGATTTGCGTGTCAATCGCAGCAATGGTATTACCTGCTAGGGCGGCTTGGTTACTCACCTCAGCATTGATTTTTGAGATACCATGTTCGATGTCCTGTGATTGAGTGATAAAGTTGTTAAAAGTATTGATATAGCCAAATTCGTCCTCCCCTGTAAAGAGGTTCGTTCCCTGTGACAGGCTTTCTTTGAGGGTTTCGAGTCCAGTTTTCTGTCTATTTAGAGTGGCTAGCTGGGTTTCAAGGGTTTGTTTTTGGGAACTCTCCATAGTTTCAGCGTATTGGATGATGAGCTCATTCTTTTTAACCAGCTGGTTATTGGCTAGATTATTGGTTATGATTGGGTTATTGCTGGTAGATTGGATAGAAGCGATGATTGTCGTCGGAGTAATTTCACCTCTTGATGTGACGGTAACCTCCTTTTTGGCAAAAAGGGAGAAGGTTAGAAGAAAGCCGACTAATAATATCAAGGGGACAATTAAGAGTGTCGCAAAATTATGGTAGCGCCGCTGGTAAAATTCAGCACTTTTGAACAAATTAGGGTTCATGCTTAGTCTCCTTACTTGCTAAATAGATGATGGTAGAAACCTTGTTTGGTCATCAATTCGTGATGTGAACCAGTCTCAATGACCTTCCCTTGGTCAAGAACAATAACTTGGTTGGTTCGCTCAGAAATACTGAGGCGGTGTGCGACAAAGATGATGGTCTTGTCTGTCATGGCCATTAAATTATCAATGACCTTTTTCTCCGTTAGCACATCAAGGCCGCTAGTGGCTTCATCAAGAATAAGAACAGGGGCTTTAGTCAGTAGAGCCCTAGCCAAAGCAATCCGTTGTTTTTGACCACCCGATAAGCCAGCTCCGTCAGACAATTCTGTTTGATAGCCCATAGGCATCTGCTCGATGTCTTGTCGAATTTCAGCGATCTCACAAGCTCGGATAATATCTTCCTGACTAATCAGTTGATTGGCCCCTAAAGTCAAGTTTTCTAAGATTGAACCACTGAAGATATAAGCCTGTTGTGGGAGGTAGTTGATGTGTTGCCGAAGCGTCTTTTTATCAACCAGTTTAAGGTCATTGTTGTTGATAGTGATTCGGCCCTTGTAAGGCTCAAAGAAGTTGACAATCATCTTGGCCAAGGTTGTCTTTCCTGAACCGCTAATCCCCACTAGACTGACCTTATCGCCTTGTTTGATGGTCAGATTGATATCAGATAAGGTGTCACGTCCGAAACCGTACTTATAGGAAAGGTCTTCAAAGCGAATATCGCCAGTCAAGAACTTTGAATCTGTTAAGGTCTGATTGTTACTGAATTCAGATTCAACCAGGTAGACTTCATTCAGGCGATTGTTAGCCACCTTGGCAGACTGGAGCTTGGTTTGGAGGTTGATAATATTTTCTAAAGGATTGGTAAAATAAGATAGAAGGGTGTTGAAGGTGATCAGTTGTCCAACTGAAATGTGTCCGTTCATGACTAGCTGAGCCCCAAACCACAAGATGACAATATTTAGAATGAGCTGAGCTCCCTGTTTAAGGGTAGTTTGCAGGATAGAGTATTTACTGAGTTTGAAGGATTTGTCCAGGTAATCTACGAACTCGCTATCAATCTTCTGGTAGCGACTTTCTTCGCTGGTCAAGGATTTGATGGTTTCAATGCCGTTGATGTCTTCGATAATGGCAGAGCTGACCATGGAATTGCTCTGCATCACATCGTTATTCATCTTCTCAAACGGCTTCATAAAAGCAAAAATAATGATGATGTAAATGGGAACTGAAATTAAGGAGAGCAAGAAGAGGTTGGTGTTTTGTACCAAAAGCACACCACCGACGATGGTTAAAATAGAGACATCAAGGAAGAGTGACAAAATGGTCGATGCCAGGGCATCGATGATTGAATTGGCATCTGTAAAGCGAGAGATAACCTCACCAGTCCGCCGTGTCGCAAAAAAGGACATGGGCAGTTCAAAGATATGACGGATATAGGAAAGAATTACATCAATGCTTAGCCGCTGGCTGAGCACAGTCAAAAGGTAATCTCGTGAGAAACTCATCATCTGCTGGAGGATGTAGGTGATAATCAGGCCGATGGAGATAACCCCCAAGGTTGACTTCATTTGATTAGGAATGTATTCATCCAAAATTCCTTGCAGGTAGTAAGAACCACCAATATTGATAAGTGTCACCAAAAGGCTAGCCAAGATGATATAAAAGATAAGCGCACGTTGCCTGAAAATAAGAGGGAGAAAGCTCATCAGGCCGTTCTTTTTATCTTTGTGAGGCTTATAGCTGGGTTCTGGAGCCAGAAAGATAGCAACGCCTGTCCATTCAGAAGCAAACCGCTCCTTGGTCATCTTGGTGACTTTGACCGTAGGGTCAGGATCACCAATGATGAGGTGGTCTTTTTTGTTGTGATATACCACATAGTAGTGTTGCAGTTTGCCTTCTTTATTGACGTGAACGATGAAGGGATAGGGAACGTCATCCATATCAAAGAGGCTCATGTCAGCCTGGATGGCTCTAGTTTCAAAGCTCATCTCCTTGGCTGCTTTGACGATACCAAGAGCGGTCGTTCCTTCCTTATTGGTTTTGGCCAATTCTCTCAAATGAGCTAGGGAATAATCAGAACCATAAAACTTGGCAATAGAGGCTAAAGCAGCCACACCACAGTCTCTGGCATCGATTTGAGGAACAAAAGTTCGTTTGTAAGCTGTCATTTGTCAAATCCTTTCTTGTTAGTGACAAGACTATTATGACAAAAAATCAAAGAAAAAAATATCCAAATCTTAAATGGTCATCGAAACGTCCTGAATGGTAAAAAGATATTTCGGCTCTTCCTAAAAAATACATACCTGAACGGTCGCTTTCCCTTCTTGAATGGTAAAATTTTCCCATTTAGGAAAGTTAAATGACTGTTCAGGAAATGGGGAAATTATTTTTTGAAGTAGTGCTATATTAGTGCTATATTAGACTTGTCAAGGTTGCAACCCGACAAAATATAAATCTATATCATAAAGGAGGTATTCGAGATGAATACGAAAAAATTTAAAGAATTAGATGCAGATGTGCTATCCACTGTCGAAGGTGGTGGCAAAGGAGTTTGTAGATTTGTTATGGCAGGTGCAAACGGATATTCTTGCCGATATGATAGTGGCGAATGGGGTTATATTGTGACAAAGAGTCCATTTGAAGCAACGCTTGGTGTTGTCGTGAATGGCTGGGTATCTTCACTTGGCGGTGGATATTTCCATCCTGGTTATCGAGGGTAATATTGTGCGTGAGGATGTAATAATTGAAACCGTCTTTAATCTGATATTAGATGTCGATTTGAAAGAGAACGAGCGGCAGTTGCTAATTGACTTTAAAAATAAATTACCTACAGAAAATAATAGGGATAGTATTCTAGCATTGATAGATAACATTAGAAGGCTAGCAATTTCAAATGTAGAAAGAAATGAAGTCTTAAGTGAACCTATGAATAGATTCTATAAAGATTTATCGTCGTACGGTGAGTTTGAAAGGCAATTAGGGCGTGGCTTGATATCGTATGGAATAGTTAGATAGAGACGTTTGTTTAGTATACCCAATAGATTGAATGCAAACTCTAGTATAAAAGGCGGTTCATATTTTTGAATCGTCTTTTACTAGCAATAATTGAAGCCATAGTTGAGGAAGGAACCGAGATAGCAGAGGTTGAATTTTAATCAGTCAGATTCAAATTTTCTCAAATGAGCCAGAGAGTAGTCCGATCCTTAAAACTTGGCAATGGAGGCTAAGGCAGCTACACCGTAATCTCTGGCATCGATTTGAGGAACAAAAGTTCGATTGTAAGCTGTCATTTGTCAAATCCTTTCTTGTTAGTGACAAGACTATTATGACAAAAAATCAAAGAAAAAAACGTCTAAATCTTAAATGGTCATCGAAACGTCTTGAATGGTAAAAAGATATTTCGGTTCTTCCTAAACAATACATACCTGAACGGTCACTTTTCTTGAATGGTAAAATTTTTCCATTTAGGACGTTTCGATGACTGTTCAGGAAATGGGGAAATTATTTTTTGAAGAAGTGCTATACTAGACTTGTCAAGGTTGCAACCCGACAAAATATAAATCTATATCATAAAGGAGGTATTCATCATGAATACAAAAATAATAGAAAAGAATACAAATTTAACATCGGATGATTTATCTTTAATTGTTGGTGGAGTTTCAGCTTGTGATTGGGTTGTAGGTGGTTCAGGTGTTGTATTAAGTGGTTTATACGGTTTTGCTATTGGAGCAGCTTTTGGAAATGTTCCAGGTGCAATTGCCGGTATGGCGGTCGGTATGGGATGGATTCCAGTTTCTGCAGCTTGTCCATAATTAAGGAGGAACTTATGTCTTTTAAAACTATCCTCTGTTATACTACTGTGGCTTTCATACCTTTTGTAATAGGTCAATTTATGAAATCAAGTACAGATTATAGATTTATATTAATGTTTGGAGTAGCCTTATATTGTTCATCGTTTTTAGCTTTTTTTACATTAGATCATTCGTTGAAAAGAATTGATAAATCAAAAGTGATGACACATTTTTTTCCAACGTTTGTTGCATATTTTGTGATTTCTTGTACGGTAGGATACTTAATATATTAGGTTTTAGTAAATCTATCTACTAGTCTAATATTTTTTGATAATCTAATATAGCACGAGAAAAAATGCACCTAAAAATCTTTAAAAGAACTAATTAAATTTTATACAAATAATTCAATAATTAGGGATTATTAAAATTTCATAGAAAATCTCTAAAACAGTCAAATTAAGTTAAACTTTTCACGAAACTCAGAAAAACTTGATATGGCATTTCGTAATTCAAAAACTTTTTAGGAATTCTATTTTTTTATCAGCTATTATAGCTGATAAAAATGATAAAAGAGATATACCAATCGCTAAAAAATAGATACTTAAACGGTAACACTTTCCCATTTAGGAAAGTTAAATGACTGTTCGGGAAATAAAGCAACAAGTTTTTGAAGAGATGCTATACTAAGTTTGTCAAAGCTGCAACCCGACAAAATAAAAAATTTATATCATAATCATAGAGGAGGCATATATTATGAAGACAAAGAAAATTAAGATGGCATTTATTACTGAAAAAAATCTTGAGGCTATTTCAGGTGGTTGTGGCAGAAATTTTTGCTATATTTGGGAAAAACCGTCAAATGGTAACAGATATTGTGAAAACTATTCTCCTGCGTATCCTGGGAAACTATTTCCTGCATGTTGATTTTTCAAATTAGTTTTTATAACAAGGGTAGGATTTTCGAATGCTACCTTTTTATAATGTCCGGATTTTGAAATGGGTGGAGTAAAATTTTTAGCAATTTTAAAATAATATTTCCCATTTAGGAAAGTTAAATGACTGTTCAGGAAATGGGGAAATTATTTTTTGAAGAAGTGCTATACTAGACTTGTCAAGGTTGTAACCCGACAAAATATAAATCTATATCATAAAGGAGGTATTCGAGATGAATACACAGAAAATGGAACAGTTTAACGTGTTCAATGAAGATGCTCTTGTTAATATTGAGGGGGGATGGTTTCCTTGGGGAGGCTTCATAGCTGGATCGATTAGTGCATTAGATGGTGGTCCTACTCTAGATCAATTAAATGGCACCTGGCCTAAGAGAAATTTTCCAAAGCCATGTACTCCTTACGGAATAGGAGGAACACCTAATGCCTGTAACGGATTTTAAACCAAATGATAGAACGACTGATGTTTGGAAAGTATCAAAGACAGGGCATCAGCCTATTTGGGTACAAGAAGCCTTTAAGAAAAATTATTTTCAGTGGGTAGAGAATCACTTAAAGGTGCTTGTTTCAGGGATAAATCCGAATTGGTGGAAACAATCTGGTCGTTATCTTGGATATGGGATGTATGTCCAAGCTAATATGGGGGATATCATTGATAGAACTAACTGTCAAATTTTGACTAATAGTGAGTTCACCAAAAAATATGGGAGTACGGATTAGCAATTGAAACTTTGATAATACCAAATATATCAGATGAATACGTCTTTTATGTTGCACTTCATTTTACCATGAGGGAACAAGAACTTACTCAAAAACGTTATCCATAATAATGTTGTTGCGAATACAGTAACAAGTGCAATATCAGGTTATTATGGAGGTCATACTCCATAAAGTTGTAATTTAGGAGATTCAATTATGGAAACTGATTATAAAAACAATTGCATTAAGCTAGTAGAAAAATTAGAAACAGAAATAAGTAAGATTACTTATGACAGTAATACGAAGCAAAGCGCCCTAAAAACTATTACTGATTTTTTAGAAATAGATAAATCTAAAATAGAGGGAGCTGCAGTTGCGTTAAAATTTAATGCCTTTGTATTAGAATTTGGCAGGTACTTATTCCCAGGAGGAATTCAATTATCTAAACAAGCAAGCCAGACCTGGAGTGAAATTATTGAATTATTTAATTCTTCAAAAACTAGAGGGAGAATTCAACCATTTTCTCCTTTTAGAAAATAGAGTTGTGATGTCAAAAATAAGATTGTGTTAATTCATCTTTATTTTAAATTTAGGCGCAGTTTTTTATCTGTGCCTTTTTAATGCTATGCTCATGCCCTACAGATGAGAACAAAATTCTAGTAGGTTTAAAGTAAATAAAGATTCGAAAATGTGACTATGTAAGGACATCAAAAGAAAAATAGTCATTTTATCTTTTAAAACAGTAAAATTTTCCATTTAGGAAAGTTAAATGACTGTTCAGGAAATGGGGAAATTATTTTTTAAAGAAGTGCTATACTAGACTTGTCAAGGTTGCAACCCAACAAAATATAAATCTATATCATAAAGGAGGTGTTCGAGATGAATACAAAGAAAATGGAACGATTTAACACACTTAACTCTGAGGCCCTTGCAACTGTTCAAGGTGGTGAGGGAGGATGGTTTCTCCCATTGTTACCAACTTATAATCAACTTTTATCTAGTATTTGCGGTCTTGCAGATGGCTTGAAAGGTAGAAAGCATAAAGGAAGTTGCTAGAAAGTAGCTTGCTGCAAGTAATAGATAGGGAAAGCAAAATGAGGTTACTAAAACTATGTGGTTTGATTGTGTTAACAATCTTCTTAAGCTTAGTGGTACAAATTCCAATTTATTTAGGGATTAATATGTTTAAAGGGAGTGTTGTTCTTAAAATAACGATTTTGTTAATAGCTTTCTTGCTGTTATCGGGATGCTTATCACTGGTCAAAGTCAAGTGTTTTCCTAATATTCCTGTTAAAAAATATCTCTCTTTGAGAACGACTGTAGGTTGGACGCTATTATCATTCTTGTTAATTATTGGGATTAAATCGATATTGATAGGTTTCGGCTTGGATTTGGCTTCTGCTAACAATGACGATATCGTGCAACAATTCAATTCACCCAATATGTTGGTTATGTTAGTGGCTCTTCATTTCACAGGTCCAATTCTTGAAGAAGTTGTCTTTAGGTGGATTTTTCAAGAGAGTCTTATGAGATTATACCCAACTCAAAAATACCTTCCTATCTTCCTCTCATCATTTCTTTTTGCTTATGCCCATACCTATGTACTATCTGCTAATTTACTGGATTATTTTATAAGCGGCCTTCTTTTTAGTGTCTTATATTGTAAACAAAGACAATTACGAGATAGTATATTTGCTCATATTTTAACAAATTCACTCATCACTGTGTCATCTATTATAGCAGGACTACTGCTGAAATAATTTTAATAGCGGAGAAAAACAATGAAAACTAAACATTTTAAAACTTTGACGACATCTGACTTGCAATACATTAATGGCGGTGACAATGAATCATATGATTTTTGGTACAGAATCGGGAAAAATACTCGTAAAGGCATCAATACAGTAGGTAAAGCTATCTGTGGAGTTGCCCCTTGGTGCTAATAAATATGAATTACCTTTAAAATTAAGAAAAAAGGAGGTATTAAATTATGAATACAAAAACAAACCCAAAATTCGATCAATTGAATCTAGATTCTCTTGCCGATATTACTGGCGGAAAGTCGAACGACTATTGTACGGGACAAATTTGGGGAAGAATTTTTGCTAAAAAGGTTCTAGGCCAAAGAATTGTTCCAAGTGATTATATTTGTCGTTAGAGAGGAGTAATCAATTATGAAGTATGATAAGTTTAATTCAATCTCAGAATATCATCTTGAAAAAATTAATGGCGGTTTCGACCCT
The DNA here is from genome assembly GCF_053206505.1 of Streptococcus fryi. Taxonomy (NCBI): domain Bacteria; kingdom Bacillati; phylum Bacillota; class Bacilli; order Lactobacillales; family Streptococcaceae; genus Streptococcus; species Streptococcus fryi. The sequence goes on from NZ_JBRUGW010000018.1 coordinate 27,007, forward strand.
TTTAAAGGGTTGAGAGATATGTGGAATGGTTTTATAGATGGTATTGGTAGTGTTATCCGGAAACGAAAATAAAAAATGATGTTGTAGGAGGAATTCAGAACATGGGAGAGACTACTACTGGTTTTAAAAATAACCATATTTATGCTCTTGCAATCTTACTGTTATATGTATTTGGAGTGGGATTTATCAAGAGTGAGTTGTTGTTCGATCTTTCAGTCTTACTTATTGGCTGTGTAACGCTTATATTGTTGCACTATCAGGGATATGGGAAAATATTTCAGTTAGATAAAATTAGTAGAAGACCAATACTGGCTATTTGTTTAGGTTTTGTTGCCTTGACCATTTGGTCAATCATTGTGAATCGTCTCTTTCCTGTACCAGAAAATCAAAAGCTTCTCGATACTTATAGTGGAACAGGATTAGAATTATATCTCTTTTATATTTATGGAATTTTCATCGGTCCAATTAGCGAAGAACTTGTGTTTCGTGCCTTGATTATTAAAAATTTGGAACGTTTTAGTAGTATAGGCTTGGACCTCTTGGTGTCAGCAGTATTTTTCTCCCTTGCTCATACAGTTCTTCAGGGCATTAAATTATCTGATTTTGTTGTTTATTTTGGGATAGGTCTGATTTACGGTACTCTATTTAAGCGTTCGAAAACGATTTATCCTGCCCTAATCCTACATATTATTTGGAATGCTTGGCTCTTCTGGGTTTCTAGTTAGTATTATCTATAAGGTCTCTTAAAACCGCAATGTCTGTTATTTTTTAGATATTGTGGTTTTTATTATGTGACTTTTAGTCCGTCTCGCTCCGTAAGGTGCGAGACAAATAAACCACCCGCTATGCGGGTGCGCGACGAAGGTTATACCAAAAAAACTCCAAACGCGATACAATAAAGGTGTTCAAGCCTATTGTAAAGCGAAAGGAGAAAAATATGGCGCAAAAGGCACATAGTTTATCACATACAAAGTGGCTGTGTAAATACCACATTGTCTTCACACCTAAGTATAGACGAAAAGTTATTTATAATCAATATAGAAGCAGTTTAGGAGAAATATTTCGCCGTTTATGTCGTTACAAAGGGGTTGAAATAATCGAGGGGCATCTGATGCCAGACCATGTTCATATGCTTGTCAGTATTCCACCAAGGGTAAGTGTTTCAAGTTTCATGGGTTATTTAAAAGGTAAAAGTGCTCTTATGATGTTTGATAAACACGCGAATCTCAAATACAAATTTGGCAATCGCCATTTTTGGGTAGAGGGTTATTATGTAAGCACGGTAGGACTTAACGAAGCCACGATAAAAAATATATCCAAGAACAGGAAAAACATGACATTGCACTTGATAAATTGAGTGTGAAAGAGTACGAAGGTCCCTTTAGGGATGATGGTAAGAAATACTAACGCCTCTTTAAGAGGAAAGTGACGAGTCAAAAGCGATTAGGCTTGAACAAAGTGAAAGCCAGCGTCTTTAGGCGCTGGCTGGTGATGTGGGCTTATAGCCCTTGTTCAAACCACCCGTTTGACGGGTGGTTATGATTTGTAACGATATAATCATAATTTATAAAAATTTTACGAGGAGAAAAGAAGTGCTCTCTGAGAAACCATTATAGAGAATATCTTGAGGGATAATTTCTGTTTGGCATAGATATTTTCCCATTCATGACGTTTCGATGACTGTTCAGGAATTTTACGAAATTTTGCTTGTGAAAATTATAGAATAAGATCATCAATAATAAAGGAGTTTCATCATGAAGAAAACACTATTCAAATCACTACTTTTCAGTACAGTGGCTTTGGCAGCTTTAGTTACTAGTCCTGTTTTGGCTGACAGTTCTGAAACTAATGCATTAGAAGCACAGAGTCCTTCTCTGGTGACAGAACAGCCATCTAGCCAAACAACACCTGATCAGACAGGCGAAGCTACAACCGGTGAAGAACTTGCAGAAGTGACCATCGAGGAGTATGCTACAAATGTCGCTGATTTTAAGAAGGTAACTATTGACAATGTTCATACAGCTTTTACGGCTGACGGTTTGGAACACACCTTGTATTTCGGTCGTGGAACCTGTTACTATTGCCGTCAATTTTCACCAGACTTGAAGGAGTTTAATCAGCTGATTGCTGGTCAGTTGGAGTATTACGATACAGATAGAGCAGATGATGAGGCTAAAGAGTTCTTGTTCAAAACAGTCGGTATCCCTGGAACACCAACCATTATCTACCTAAAAAATGGTCAACCTGTTTCTGGATGGGTTGGTGGAGGAGTCAATGCTCAGCAACTGTACGACTACCTCTATCTTGGAAAATCACCTGAACAACCTGCCGAAGAGATTGGGAATGGTGAGCAGAATACAACCGATCAAGAGGAGGAGAAAAAGTCAGGCGCTGCCTTAGATAATCATGCTAACACTGAGGAGATTTCGAATCAAGAGTTGTCCGAAACCGACTCTTCCTCTGATAAAACCAAGGCTGATTCTTCAGAGCAATCCAAAGAGGTTACAGATAAGTCTATCGAAAATGTTAGTACCAAAGATGAGAGTCTCAAAGTTGATGTTAAAGAGCAAGAAAATCAAGAAGAAACCTTGACTAAGCCAGTAATCTCCCTATCACAGGTCACACCATTAGCAAGTCGTACTACTGAAATCTCAGGCGTCTCAACGTTGTCTAGAAAAGAGGAAACAGTAAGTAAACAGACCTCTCAGACTGTTTCAAGCATTTCAACCTTACCTAGAACAGGAGAGGTCAATTCGATTAATCTTGTGCGTATCGGTCTAGCCTTCTTATTGGCTTCGGGATTCACAGGCATCAGTCGTTTGAGAACTAAGCAGGAGGGTTAGATAATGCAACGTTTTAAAAATATACTGAAGTTTATTGGGCTAATCTTTCTTACCTTAAGTGTCAATATCTTTCCAATGAGATTGATTGCTACTCAGGAGACAACGCCAACTTATATGCAGTGGCTTGCTAGTCTAGGTTATTTATTGGCTACTGGTATCGTCCTTGTTCTTGTTTGGAAAAAATATAAAAACAAGGATGAAAAGGAAAAATTACCCTTTACCTGGAAAGACTTTGGAATTGCTCTTCTCTTTTATCTTGCTACTCGTCTGGTAGCCATTGGTGGAACCTTTTTAATTCAAATGGTCACGGGTAATGCAACCTCAGCCAATGATGCCGCCTTGATGGCAACCAATGAGCAGCTTATCCAGATGTTCCCTTTATACTTTGTTGCCTTTCATCTTGCTATTGGTATCTTTGCTCCGATCTTGGAAGAACTTGTGTTCAGAGGATTCTTTGGTCGTTATTTTTTCAAAAACAATCGTAAGTTGTTGAAATTGACTGTGAGCTCTTCCATTTTTGCATTGTTACATATGTTCTATCCAATCGAGTTTATTGTGTATTTCCTGTTAGGAGCAATTTTTTACTTGGCATACGATCGTCGTGAAAACATTGTCGATTCGATTGTTGTGCATCTACTGAATAACGGATTACTAGTTATTATATCTGTTGTTAATTATCTTATTCTAATGTTTGGTTAATAATGATTTTATATAAGGAGGTATATTATATGCTTAAAGAACTACATCTCTCTCAACTGTCCCATATTTCAGGCGGAAGCCTTCGAACACTACTACCTGGAATCGGAACAATTAAACCAATTAAATATCCAAAGCCGATTCCTATACCAAAGCCCATTTTACCACCAGCTGAAATTATGTAAGGTTATTACAATCTAGGCGATAGAGCAGTTTGCTTTATCGCTTTTTTATATTTTTTTGTGGAAACAGCGGTAAAATCCATGAAAATTTTCACTCTTAATAGTGAAGTCTAAAAATTGAGAGTGTTTTATGAAAAATCGTTCACCCCCTCTAATCTCCTTTTAAGAATAAAAAGGAGGATTAGAATGTCATATTTTATCTATGTGAATGGGATACGAGTCCCTGTTTCCAAAGAAGTTTATAGTGAATATTGGCGATTGACAAATCGAGAAAATTATCTTAATCGACTAGAAATCCAATATCGTGTTAGACCATTTTCAGATTATGCTGATGACCAATTAACAAATTTTATGGCTGATGAGAAAATGAATGTTGAAAAGATTACTGAGACTAAAGAAATCTTACAGCTATTGTATGAATCTCTACTTTTGCTTAATGATGATGAATTTTCCCTTGTCAAGAACCTGTTTTTTGAGGAAAAAACATTGAATGAAATTTCTCAGTCTACAAATGTTTCTATTTCAACAGTCGCTAGACGGAGAGATAGAATTTTGAATTATCTCAAAAAGTTATTGGAGTAGGGCGGTAAAAGCTGTCAAATTTTCACTCTATATAGTGAAGGGGAACTAAAGTTCTTGTTATTGTCCATTGACAACTGAATAGACCAATGTGGGACTTTCTCACTTGTCAAGCAATTTAGTCGGATACGCTAGGATATGAGCGAGCAATATCAGCTATAAAATAGGTCGGTCACCTATCTGCCAGGACAACAAGTGAGGATAATGATACTTCTAACCGTTTAGGCTGCCAGCGAAAAAGGACAGCGGGTGAAACTCCCATGATGAATCTAACCAGTTCTACCCACGGAGGTCATAAATTATAGAGTATAGGGAGGTAGATGTGAAATTAAAATATGTGTCTGTTGAAAATGCAGTAGCAGAATGGGGAGATAAAAAGTCTCTTCTGAAACGCTGGGAAGGATTGAATCAGTACACCTTGAATCGCTGGATTACTGAGATGCGAGATCATCGACAATTTAGCCAATACGTTATTAATCCTACTCATAAGTTGGTTTTTATTAACCTCGATGGATTTGAAGAGTTTTTACGCTGGAAGCAGCGAATAGCGGTAAAATAAGGGAAATCGTGCTATAATGGTAGATGGTTATTTCTATCCTTAAGCAATTCTCAGATTTCTCAGAATAACAAATGAGGTGATGAGAGATGTATTATAGAACGAAAGAAAATACTAAGGGAAAGGTTCGTTATGAAGTAGTAGAAAAATACAAAGACCCTTTAACTGATAAATGGAAAACCGCTGTGGTCTCCTATGAGAAAAATACTTCCAGAGCTCGTAAGCAAGCAGAGCGGGAATTGATGGACAAAATCGATAATTTAATAGGTCAAACAGAGTACCGCTTTAATCCCCAAAAAATTAAGACTTTTGGTGAATTAAAGCAAAGCTGGCTTGAAAATTGGGCAGTCTCAGTTAAGCCTCAGACTGTTAAACGAGAGAAACTTGTTATCAAGCGATTAGGACAGATCATTGGTGATGACTACTTGCTTAAAAAAATTACCCCTATGTTGATGAAGAAGAGTTTATCAACTTATATGGAAAAATACGATGCTTCGCCATCAACAATGACACACATCAAGAGTACCTGTAATAAAATTTTTAATCATGGTGTCCTTTACAATGTCATTGATTATTCACCCATGTCTGTGGTAAAAATTGATATTCCTTTGGAGAAGAAGAGAGAAGCTAAGAAACGCCGTGAGGCAAAATTCTTAGAGATTCATGAGTTACATGCTTTCTTTGATACACTGAGTAGGCGTAGAAATCCAAATTACTATGATTTAGCGATTGTTCTACTGTTCTCAGGTTTACGTATTGGAGAAGCAGCATTCACTGAAGAAGATTTTGATTCTGATACTGGGGTACTGACGATTGATAAAGCTTTACAATATCATGATTTAAGAGTGGCTGATTTTCATTTTGGAGAAACAAAGACACTTAATGCTGATCGTGAGGTTGCGTTACCTAGAGTAGCCTGTGAGGCTATTTTAAGAGTGATTGAGCGTTCCAGAGAATTTAATCAATACATGATAGAGAACCCTAACGTCAATTTTACGAAGTCAGAAAGTATTTTTCGAACAGAATATGGTTCACCGATAACATCTCACTCATTTAGGGAAGTACTTGCACGAGTAGAAAAAGAATTGATATGTAACTGTGAACAGAAATATGGTTTCAAATGGATAAAGCATGTCACACCACATTCTTTTAGGCACATGCACATTTCCTACTTGCAAAGTGAAGAGATGACTATTGCAATCTCAGATGTCATGGCACGAGTTGGGCATGCTAATTATGAGACAACGATGGGCTACACTCATCGAGTGAAACAGTCTCAAGAGCAAACGGTTCAGGCCCTTGATAAATTTGCAGAAGCACATCAATTCCAATTTGCTAGGCTTCAAAAATGGTCTTGTCAATATTCAGCCAAAATTAACGAGCTTATCGAACAGCATAAAACGGTTGGAAGTGTTGAGTTAACACTAGATGAATTTCGAGAGTATCTTGACTTCAGTCCGACCTATCAGCCTAGACATATTTCTGGAAACATCATTCCTAAAATAACCAAAGATATGTCTAAGCACTATCGTAATTTCCAGGTCATCTCTAATCGAGAGGGGAGTCAAAGAATTCTTGGCTATACCTTGACTTGGTGATGATGTGTTTGGTGCCTGCTTGGTGCCTAGCAACAAAACAAGACACTCAAGGCTTGAAAACCCTTGATACGAAAGGATTTTTTTACTATGGCTACTGTTCAATGGTTTCCTGGTCATATGTCTAAAGCAAGACGACAGGTTCAGGAAAACTTAAAATATGTTGATTTTGTGACAATTCTAGTGGATGCTAGGCTTCCTTTATCAAGTCAGAATCCTATGTTAACAAAAATTGTTGGCGATAAGCCAAAATTGTTAATCCTAAATAAGGTGGACTTAGCAGATACTCAACGAACAAAAGAATGGCAAATCTATTTTGAACAACAAGGTATTAAAACATTAGCCATCAATTCAAAAGAGCAATCAACTGTTAAAAAAGTAACTGATGCAGCTAAAGTATTGATGGCTGATAAAATTGAGCGTCTTCGTGAACGAGGTATTCAAAAAGAAACACTACGTACCATGATTATCGGTATTCCAAATGCTGGTAAGTCAACATTGATGAATCGTTTAGCTGGTAAAAAGATTGCTGTTGTTGGTAATAAACCGGGTGTAACAAAAGGTCAACAATGGTTGAAAACCAATAAGGATTTGGAAATTTTAGATACACCAGGTATCTTGTGGCCAAAGTTCGAAGATCAGTTAGTTGGATTAAAACTAGCCTTAACAGGTGCTATCAAAGACCAGTTATTACCGATGGATGAGGTGACCATTTTCGGCCTGAATTATTTCCGCGATCATTATCCAGAACGTTTGTTGGAACGTTTTAAAGGAATCAATCTTGAAGAAGAAACACCTGAAATCATTATGACAATGACGCAAAAATTAGGTTTCAGAGACGATTATGACCGTTTTTATGCTCTTTTTATCAAAGATGTTAGAGACGGACGTCTAGGGACATATACGCTGGATAAGGTGAGTGATCTAGATGACGACGATTAAAGTGATTCAAGCCGCCTTGCAGGCTGTTAGTGACCTATCAGATCCTATCTTTTCAGACTTAGCTCATGATAAGCGCTCAGGAGTTCAATTAGCTCTTAAAAAGCGCAAAAAAGAATTAATGGACTTACAGATAGAGGAAGAGCGCCTTGAAGCCATGTTAAGCTACGAAAAAAGGTTAAATGGGCAAGGTATAACATTGATTGCAGGCATTGACGAAGTTGGTCGTGGACCTTTGGCTGGACCAGTAGTTGCCGCTGCTGTTATATTACCACAAGGGTGTAAAATTATTGGTTTAAATGACAGTAAAAAGATCCCTAAGTCAAAACATTTATCAGTTTATCAGGACGTTTTAGATAAGGCATTGTCTGTGGGCATTGGTATCAAAGACCAAACTATCATTGATCAGGTTAATATTTATGAAGCAACTAAATTGGCTATGCTTGAAGCTCTTGAACAGCTATCTGTAAAACCTCAACATTTGTTGATTGATGCTATGACACTAGAAACAAGTATTCCTCAAACCTCAATCATCAAGGGAGATGCCAATAGTTTGTCAATTGCAGCTGCGTCGATTGTAGCTAAAGTGACACGAGATAAGATGATGGCTGACTATGACCTTACTTATACAGGCTATCATTTCGCAAAAAATGCCGGATACGGTACAAAAGAACACTTACAAGCTCTTGAACAGCTAGGCATTTCACCTATTCACCGCCGTAGTTTTGAGCCGATAAAATCAATGACAAAGGAAGTATAGAATGTTATCAGAAAAAGAAAAAATGTTACGAGGAAAGCTTTATAATGCAAATGCCCCAGAATTGATAGATTTACGGGATAAAGCCAAATTTAAAATGGCTGAATATAACCAAGAGTTAGATCCGCAAAAGCGAGAGCAACTCTTAAACAATTGGTTGGGACATGTCGGAAAATCAGTGCACATAGAACCACAATTCTTTTGTGATTATGGTAGCAATATTTACCTAGGTAATAACTTTTTTTCAAACTTTAATTGTACCATGCTGGATGTTTGTGAGATAAGAATTGGTGATAATGCTATGATTGGTCCTAATTGTCAATTTTTAACACCGTTACACCCTCTCAATGCTCAAGAAAGAATAGCAGGACTGGAGTATGGGGCACCGATTACTATTGGTGATAATGTCTGGTTAGGTGGAGGAGTTACTATTCTAGCTGGTGTTTCCTTAGGTAATAATGTTGTGGTCGGTGCAGGAAGTGTTGTGACCAAATCGTTTGGAGACAATGTTTTAATTGCTGGAAATCCTGCTAAAATACTAAGAAAAATCTAGTTCAAACAAGAGATTTACCTTACAGTAAGTCTCTTTTTTTCGAATAATTCTATGAGGAGGTTCTATGAATCGTTTTGAATTATTTAAACTTAAGAGAGCAGGCTTAACCAATCTTAATATTAATCATATATTGGCTTATCAGGAAAAAATAGGCAAGTCTTTATCACTAAGAGATATGGCTGTAGTCTCAAAATGTAAGCACCCAGTTTTATTTATGGAAAACTATAAGCGTTTAGATCTCAAGAAGGTCAAGGCTGATTTTCAGAGATTTCCATCCATATCGCTATTGGATAAAGATTATCCCGATAGTTTAAGACAGACTTATAATCCACCAGTCTTATTATTTTATCAAGGCGATTTGGCATTGTTAAGTAAGCCTAAACTAGCAGTTGTAGGAGCTCGAAAATGTAGTCAAACAGGCATAGATAGTGTTAAAAAAATCATTAGTGAACTAAATAATCGTTTTGTTATTGTGAGTGGTTTAGCCAGAGGTATTGATACGGCAGCACATTTTTCAATTTTGCGAAACGGAGGTGCTACCATCGCTGTTATTGGAACAGGATTAGATGTCTATTACCCCAAAGAAAATCATAAGTTACAAGAATTTATCGGTAAAAATCATCTTTTGTTAAGTGAATATGGTCCTGGTGAAAAACCATTAACATATCATTTCCCAGAACGGAATCGTATTATATCTGGCATTAGTGAAGGCGTTTTAGTTGTAGAGGCCAAATTAAGATCAGGAAGTTTAATTACTTGTGAAAGAGCGCTAGAGGAAGGGAGAGAAGTTTTTGCCGTTCCTGGAAATATTTTGGACGGTTTTTCAACGGGTTGCCATCACCTTATCCAAGAGGGTGCAAAGTGCGTCATATCAGGCTTAGACATTGTTTCAGAGTTTTCGTTTTAAAAGCTGTTTTCCTATAAGAAAAGTTTTTTGTTGACAGGTTGTTAAAAATGGGATATTATTCTATGAGGTTATCACATTAAAGAGAGAGTATATGGCTACAGCAACAAAACAAAAAACAACAAAGAAAAAAAGTGTGACAAAGAAAAATTTAGTGATTGTAGAGTCACCTGCCAAAGCAAAAACCATTGAAAAGTATTTAGGTAAAAACTATAAGGTCGTAGCTAGTGTTGGCCACATACGCGATTTAAAAAAATCAAGTATGTCGATTGATTTTGACAATAACTATGCTCCTGAATACATCAATATCAGAGGCAAGGGTCCCCTCATCAATAGTCTTAAAAAAGAAGCCAAAAACGCTAAACATGTTTACTTGGCGAGTGACCCGGATCGTGAAGGAGAAGCTATTTCATGGCATTTATCACATATTCTCAACTTAGATCCAAATGGTAAAAATAGAGTAGTTTTTAATGAAATCACCAAAGATGCTGTCAAAAATGCTTTTGTAGAGCCACGTCAAATTGATATGGATCTTGTTGATGCGCAGCAAGCGAGACGTGTTTTGGATCGTATTGTTGGTTATTCAATTTCACCAATTCTTTGGAAAAAGGTTAAAAAAGGTTTATCAGCAGGTCGTGTGCAATCAGTAGCTTTAAAATTGATTATCGATCGTGAAAATGAAATAAAAGCTTTTAAACCAGAAGAGTACTGGACTTTAGATGGCTTTTTTAAAAAGGGTACTAAAAAATTTCAAGCCCATTTTTATGGTATTGATGATAAAAAGCTAAAACTGGAAACCAATGATGATGTTAAAGCAGTCCTATCTCGTTTGAGTGGTGATGACTTTACTGTTGATAAAGTTGAGAAGAAGGAGCGTAGACGCAACGCGCCATTACCTTACACAACATCTTCATTACAGCAAGATGCAGCTAATAAAATTAACTTCCGCACACGTAAAACAATGATGGTTGCCCAACAATTATATGAAGGACTAAGTCTAGGTCCTAGTGGCCATCAAGGTTTGATTACCTATATGCGTACGGATTCGACTCGTATTAGCCCAGTTGCACAAAATGAAGCAGCAGATTTTATTACGGAGAGATTTGGTAGCCAGTATGCTAAGAATAACAATCGCATTAAAAATGCCTCTGGCGCTCAAGATGCCCATGAAGCAATTCGCCCATCAAACGTAGCGCATACTCCTGAAGCCATAGCCAAGTACCTAGATAAAGACCAGTTAAAGCTTTATACATTGATTTGGAATCGTTTTGTTGCCAGCCAAATGGCTGCTGCAGTATTTGACACGGTTAAAGTTAACTTAGACCAGAACGGGCTTATCTTTACAGCTAATGGTAGTCAGGTTAAATTTGATGGCTATATGGCTGTCTATAATGATTCTGATAAAAATAAAATGTTGCCGGAGATGGCTGAAGGAGATGTGGTCAAAAAGGTCACAATAACACCCGAGCAGCATTTCACTCAGCCACCTGCACGTTATTCAGAAGCTACGTTAATCAAAACCTTGGAAGAGAATGGTGTTGGTCGTCCATCAACTTATGCACCTACACTTGAAACCATTCAAAAACGCTACTATGTAAAACTCGTCTCTAAACGTTTTGAACCTACGGAACTCGGAGAGATTGTCAATTCACTCATTGTCGAATTTTTCCCAGATATTGTTAATGTTACCTTCACTGCAGAAATGGAAACAAAACTTGATGACGTAGAACTTGGCAAAGAAGAATGGCAGAAGATTATTGATAGTTTCTACAAACCATTTGAAAAAGCTCTTGATAAAGCTGAATCACAGATGGAAAAAATTCAGATCAAAGATGAACCTGCAGGCTTTGACTGTGATGTCTGTGGTCATGAAATGGTTGTAAAATTAGGACGCTATGGCAAATTTTATGCTTGTAGTAATTTCCCAGATTGTCACAATACAAAAGCGATTACAAAAGAAATCGGTGTTGTTTGCCCTATCTGTAACAAAGGTCAAATCATTGAGCGTAAAACCAAACGAAACCGTCTTTTCTATGGTTGTGACCGATATCCAGAGTGTGAGATGACTTCTTGGGATAAACCAGTTGGAAGAACCTGTCCCAAATCAGGCGATTACCTTGTTGAAAAGAAAGTCCGTGGTGGAGGCAAACAAGTCTCTTGTTCTAATACGGATTGTGATTATCAAGAAGCAAAGGTTAAATAAACATATTTTAAATTATGTTAAAACCTCTCTCAAGTTGTAAAACTCGAGAGAGGTTTTTTGGCGGGGTATTATGTCTAAAAAGATAGTTTATATACCATTCTAACATCGAAAACCCTTATAATATCAGCGTAAAACGTTCAATTTTACTTTCTATATTATTCCCACTC
>NZ_JBRUGW010000019.1:0-38656 GCF_053206505.1 Streptococcus fryi
AACTGACACGTTTCTTTTTTGGAATGACCAGTCTCTACATAAGCAATAACTCGTTTTCTAAAATCTATTCCGTAACTTTTCATAAGTATAGTATAACAAATACTATACAGAAACTAAAGGACTATAACTGACACGTTTCTTTTTTTGGAATGACCAGCCTCTACATAAGCAATAACTCGTTTTCTAAAGTCTATTCCGTAACTTTTCATAAGTATAGTATAACAAATACTAAAAAAAAACTAAAGGACTATATTTACAAATACTCGAAAAGAGGTTCAAAAGTCATTAGTACAAATACAAAAAATATCCCCAGTCACCTAGACTGAGGATTGTTTGGTTGGTATCATTTTCGATACATTTTAAATTGTAAGAAAAGGTCATTGTAAATGCCTAACCATTTGTGGCCCAAGTTGTCATAAACTTCCAATTTTTCGACGGTTTCAACACTTGGATAAAAAGCCTCATCACTCGTAATGTCTTCTGGTAGTAAGGCTTTCGCCTTATCATTAGGCGTAGCATAGCCAATATATTCAGCATTTTGGGCGGCATTTTCAGGTTCTAGCATAAAACTAATAAACTGATGTGCTTCATCAATATGCTTGGCTGTTTTCGGAATAACAAAGTTATCAAACCAAAGGTTACTTCCCTCACTTGGTACAACATAAACAAGATCATCATTAGAATCAAGCATCTCACTTGCTTCTCCGGAAAAAGTAATCCCAATAGCTGCATCTCCTTGAATCATATAGCCTTTCATCTCATCACCAACAATGGCTTTGATATTAGGTGTCAGATGTGTTAATTTCTCCTCAACTTCAAGTAGTTCTGGCATTTTTTGACTATTTAAACTATAACCAAAACTATTCAAACCAAGACCAATCACTTCACGAGCACCATCGACTAGCATGATGTCATTACGATATTCTTCACGCCATAGGTCTTCCCAATGTTCCGGTGCTTCTTCGACCATACGCGTATTATATACAATTCCCAAGGTCCCCCAGAAATAAGGTACTGAGTAATCATTTTTGGGATCAAAACTCTTATGTAAAAATTGTTTCCCTATATGGTCTAAACCTGTGATTTTTGATTTATCCAATGGAATAAGTAGATTTTCCTTAATCATCTTGTCAATCATATAGTCACTAGGAACAGTAAGATCATAGGTTGTGCCACCTTGTTTAACTTTGGTATACATGGCTTCGTTTGAATCAAATGTTTCGTACTGCACCTTAATACCGGTTTCCTCTGTAAATTTTTTCAATAAATCTGGATCGATATAATCACCCCAGTTATAAATAACTAATTTATCAGAAGCAACACCATCTTCTTTTTTCATGAAAAAAGCTGTCACAAATAACAGAACAATAATAGCTACAATACCACCTAAAAATGAGTATAATCTACGCATGTTTTTCCTCCTTTTCTTGTGAAATCCAATAATAGCCAATGACTAATAAGATACTAAAGAGGAAAACTATTGTGGATAGTGCATTGATTTCAAGTGAGATTCCACGTCTGGCACGAGAATAAATTTCAACAGATAGGGTTGAAAAACCATTACCTGTTAAGAAGAAGGTCACCGCAAAGTCATCAAGTGAATAAGTAAATGCCATGAAATAACCAGCAATGATACCTGGTGTCAGGTAGGGTAGCATGACTTCTTTCATCATTTGGAAACGAGTTGCTCCTAAATCATAAGCAGCATTAACCATATCATAGTTCATTTCTTTGAGACGTGGTAAGACCATCAATACAACAATAGGAATGGAAAAAGCAATATGACTTAACAGAACTGTTGACAGACCTAAACTGTATTTTAGTTGGGTAAATAAGATAAGGAAACTCGCACCAATCATAACGTCTGGCGCAACCATTAACACGTTATTAAGGGATAAAAAGGCATTTTGCCTGTTTTGACGTTGCTGGTGAATATAAATAGCACCGAATGTACCAATAATCGTTGCGATCAAAGCACTCAAAAAAGCAAGAAAGAAAGTCTCAACCAGAATCTGCATGAGACGAGTATCACCAAACATCTCACCATAATGGTCTAATGTAAACCCTGTAAACTGATTCATATCTCCACCATCATTGAATGAGAAGACAATCAAATAGAAGATTGGGATATAGAGAACAAGGAAAACAAAGGCTAAATAGATATGTCTGAACTGTTTCATCGTGTTCCCCTTTCCTTAGTTGCCCACATAGTCAATAACATCGCAAGGATAAGGATAACACCGATGGTAGAACCCATGCCCCAGTTTTCTGTCGTTAGGAAATGTTGCTCAATAGCTGTACCAAGTGTGATAACACGGTTACCACCAATCAAACGCGTCAACATAAAAAGACTCAAACTTGGGATGAAGACCGCTTGAACACCACTCCTTACACCATTCAAAGAGAGAGGAAAGATAACCTTAGCAAAGGTTTGAACTTCATTTGCACCTAAGTCTCGACTAGCATTGATAACATTTTTATCAATATCATCAAGAGCGTTGAAAATAGGTAAAATCATAAAGGGTAATTCAATATAGCTCGCTACAAAAATGAATGAAAAATCGGTAAATAAGATTTGCTGAGGACCTATACCAATAAAGCTAAGAAAAGCGTTGATGCCTCCTTGCTGACCAAAAATCCCCATAAAAGCATAAGCTTTCAAAAGAAGGTTTACCCAAGTTGGCAAAATGACTAACATCAACCATAACTGCTTGTGCTTTAGCTGAGTCAGGATAAAAGCCATTGGGTAACTAACCAATAAAGTTACCAAGGTGACAATACCAGCGTATAAAATGGAATTAAACCCCATTCGCAAGTAGGTTCCTGAACTAAAAAACGTCTGATAATTCGAAAGAGTGAATTGACCTTCAATATCAAAAAACGATTTCCAAAAAATAAGGGCAATAGGGGCAATAACAAATAGAACTAACCAGAGCAAGTAAGGGATGGAAAAAAGATTAAAGGATTTCTTCATGTCTTTCCTCCTCGATAGCATTGAGAAGACCATCTTCCACTTCTTCAACGTCAACGTATTCTTCAATACGAGCATCGAATTCTTCTTCCGTCTCATTCAGACGCATAATGTGGATATCCTCAGGCTCAAAGTTTAGACCAATCACCTCGCCCTCAATAGCCTTACGTGTCGAATGAATCATCCATTCATTGCCCAAATCATCGTAAGCAATAATTTCATAGTGAACACCCCTGAACAGTTGTGTGTCCACTTTAACTTGTAGTTTGCCTTGGTCAGGAAGGGTGATGCGCAAATCCTCAGGTCGAATAACAACCTCAACAGGCTCATTTGGACGCATACCACCATCAACTGCCTCAAAGCGTTTGCCGTTGAATTCTACCAAGTAATCCTCAATCATGGTAGCAGGTAGGATATTGGATTCTCCAATAAATGTCGCTACGAAGTGATTGATTGGCTCGTCATAGATATCAACAGGCGTTCCTGACTGCACAATCTCACCATCATTCATGACAAAAATCCAGTCACTCATGGCAAGAGCTTCTTCTTGGTCATGGGTAACAAATACAAAGGTAATGCCTAAGCTTTGTTGCAATTCACGCAACTCGTACTGCATCTCCGTTCTCAGTTTCAAATCAAGGGCTGATAGAGGCTCATCTAATAATACCACCCTTGGTTGATTGATGATGGCACGCGCAATTGCTACACGTTGGCGTTGACCACCAGATAATTTTTGAATAGGACGTTTCTCAAAACCTTCCAAACGAACCATTTTCAAGGCTTTATTGACACGTTGCTCAATCTCTGTCTTATCCACTTTTTTAAGTTTTAAGGGAAAGGCAACATTTTCAAATACAGTCATGTGAGGAAATAGGGCATAGTTTTGAAAAACGGTATGAACATCACGTTTATTGATTGGAAGGTCATTGATACGCTCACCATCCAAATAAATATCACCTATTGTGGCATCCAACAACCCAGCAATGATATTCAAAATCGTTGATTTTCCAGAACCTGATGCACCTAGTAGGGTGTAGAATTTCCCTTCCTCAAGTTCAAAGTTAATGTTTTTAAGAACAGTTGTACCACTGTCTTCAAAGGTTTTTGATACATTTTTAAATGCAATAATTGGCTTAGTCAATTGTCATAAATCCTCCGTTTATTTTCTGTTTTAATAGTCTCCGATGATTCGGACTTCTTTTTCTAAAGTAACACCTGAATGGGCTTTTACTTTATCAATCACATCAGCTATCAGCTGTTCATAATCTGATGCTGTTCCATCTGCAACATTTACCATAAATCCGGCATGCTTCGTAGAAACTTCAACACCTCCAATTCTATGTCCCTTTAGACCAGCTTCCATAATTAACTGACCCGCAAAATGCCCTGGGGGACGTTTGAACACTGATCCGCAAGATGGCAACTCTAAAGGCTGCTTCAACTCACGCAAGTGGGTCAAACGGTTCATTTCTTGAGCAATTAAGTCATGGTCACCTGGTTTTAAAGAAAATTTTGCTGAAATAATAACATCTCCCGTTTCTTGAACGGCAGAAAAGCGATAACCAAATCGCATATCACGAGCTTCTAAGGTCTTAATCTCACCTTGTTTCGTCATCACCTTAACGGAGGTCAAGACATGGGCGATTTCACCACCGTAAGCTCCTGCATTCATATAGACGGCACCGCCAACACTTCCTGGAATACCACAGGCAAACTCGAAACCAGCTAAACTATGGTACTTAGCCACACGTGTTGTCTCAATAAGATTAGCTCCTGCTTCGGCTTCAATCACATAGCCATTAACAGTTACTGTATTTAACTTATCAAACATAATGACAAAACCTCGAATGCCACCGTCACGAACAATAATGTTACTAGCATTACCAAGTACCATCCAAGGAATATCATGTTCATTAGCAAAATCAACAATATGAACAAGCTCTTGCCTATTACGAGGGAAAGCTAGATAATCTGCCTTCCCCCCTACTTTTGTGTATGTATAAGCCTTTAAAGGCTCATCAAATCGAATATCAACAGCACCCAGTGCCTCGGTTATAATTTGTCTCATGATATAACTTCCATACTTACTAATCTCTTAAATGACCACAATTGACCATTCTAATTTTCATTATACCAAATTTATACACTTATAGCGATACAAACTTTTACTTTTTCAAAAGAGCTTCAGACGAAACATGAAAAGCGATATCTTTTGTATCTAGTGATGACAAGCAATGTGAAACTGATTGTTGAACCCCAGGAATATTCAAATGCGATGCAATCTCTGCCAATGGCACAAGAACAAAAGCTCTCTGAGTCATATAGGGATGGGGAACTTTTAGATTGTCAGTGTCAATCACGTCTTGTCCAAAGAGTAAGATATCAATATCAATGGTACGTGGTCCCCAGTGCTCATGTCTGACCCTATCCAACTGTCTTTCAATCTCTTGACACGCTAACAGTAAATCCTGAGATGCCAAGTTTGTCTCCATATGACAAGCAATATTAAGAAAATCAGCTTGGTCGGTCAAGCCCCAAGCTGCAGTTTCATAAACAGATGATACAGAAATAAGTTTTGATTTAGGTAGTTTACTAAGGGCAGAAACGGCTTTTTTCAAATAGTCCATACGATTGCCCATATTTGTTCCTAGACTTAAGTAAACACTTGTCATGGTCGTTTCCTCTCTAATTCAATCCCAACGGAGTGATAATGCCCATTGATTGGTGGGTTTTCTTTGGTGACGCGAAGGGTAATGGCCTGGACAGGTGGAAAACCGTCAAAAATATCCTCAATAATCGCACCTGCCAGACGCTCAATCATTGCATATTGCTTAGTTTCCACCTGTTTTTGGATGGTTTCAAAAACTAAACCATAGTGAACAGTGTCCTCAAGTCTATCATTGAGTGATACCTTGGTTAAATCAACAGAAAGGGTACAATCAACCACAAAAATCTGCCCTAAAGTCTGTTCTTCTTTAAATGCACCGTGGTAGCCATAAAAACGGCAACCGTTTAAGATAATCTTATCCATCATTCCCTCACTACAATTGGCTCATCACCTTGACAATATCACGGTTAGCAGCAACATTATGAACCCTTACCATGTGGCAACCTTTTTGAATAGCATAAGCTGATAAAGCAGCTGTACCCTGATCACGCTCTAGTGGTTTGGTATCTCCGCCTAGAAGGTAATCAACCGTGCGCTTTCTGGAAATACCAAATAAAACCGGATAGCCCAAAGCAACAATGTCATCAAGTCCTTTTAGCAGAGTCATATTCTGCTCAGCAGTTTTGGCAAAGCCAAATCCTGGATCAATCCAAATCAGTTCCTTAGCTAAGCCTGCTTCTAATGCTTTATTTGCACGCTCTTTCAAAAAATCTCTAACCTCAACGACCACATCACTATAACATTCTTCTTTTTGATTGTGCATGAGTATTATCGGCACTTGATATTCCGCCGCCAAGGCAAGCATCTGACCATCATACAGGCCCGCCCAGACATCGTTTAAGATATCTGCACCAGCTTCTAAGGCTGCTCTGGCGGTCTCTGTCTTGTAGGTATCTATGCTAATCAAGCAATTAAACCGTTCTTTAATCGCTTTGATGATAGAGACCACGCGTTTGATTTCCTCTTCTACTGTTACAAAACTGGCTCCTGGACGAGTAGATTCACCGCCCACATCAATCACATGGGCACCATCTGCCAATAATTGCTCAGCCTGTTTCAAAGCTTCAGCAATAGAGTCAAAATGCCCACCGTCCGAAAAGGAATCTGGTGTCACATTTAGAATCCCCATGATTGCTCCCTTATCTGGAAGCGCGAATTGACCGATTTTCATAACTGATTTCTCCTTGAAAATAGTTGGCGTTCTAGTGATGAATCATAGATAAAATTTCACGACGAAGGGTTGCATCTTCTTGATAAAGCCCCCTAGCGACTGTCGTCACTGTCTTAGCTCCTGGTTTTTTTATGCCACGCATGGTCATGCACATATGCTCAGCCTCAACCATGACAAAAACACCTTTCGGAGACAAGGCCTCATCCAGTGCATCTGCGACTTGAGCAGTCAAGCGTTCTTGCAACTGTGGACGACGTGCCGCCACTTCAACAGCACGCGCCAATTTACTTAATCCAGTCACCTGTCCTTTACTTGGTAAATAAGCAACATGTGCTTTGCCATAAAAAGGAACAAGATGATGCTCACACATGGAATAAAATGGAATATCTTTAACCAAAACAACTTCCTCATGCCCCTCTGAGAAAACAGCTGTAAACTCATTTTTGGGATTGCTATGAAGACCTGAAAACATTTCTTGATACATCTTAGCAACACGTTTTGGTGTCTCTAACAAACCCTCTCTATCGGGATTTTCTCCAACCGCTTCCAGTAAGTTATAGACGGCTTGCTCAATTTTTTCTTGATCTGTCATATCTAGCCTTTCTCTGTTTCAAAACATTTTCATTCATTATACCTTAATTGGATGGCATTTTCAAAATATGCTTACGGACTTGTGAGATAAAATATAAGGAACCTGTAACAACATATAAATCATTTGATGTCTCATCGTAAACTGTATTTAGCCACTCTTCAAAACTAGACACACGTTGATAGCTTTCAGGATAATGATTCAATTTTATACTATTTGGATAAGGGAAGGTTGTTACCATAAGACTGGTAAACGATTCTAATTGTATAAGCATTTCGTCAACAGGCTTAGTATCAATCGCAGCAAATAACATATGAATTGCTCTTCCTGCATACTGCTCTTTTAATAAAGCTGTCAAAACAGCGATGCTCTCATTATTATGAGCACCATCAATCATTAAATTATCCCTTAAATATTCTGTTCGACCTAGCCAACGACTGACCGATAATGCTTCTGCAATGCCTGTCGCATTGAGTTTAGGGTAAGTCCCTTTTAGCAGTAAGCTCGTCATGATAGCTAAACTAGCATTAGCTAATTGATGCTCACCAGGCATTGCCAAGCTCAAATCAGTGAACCCCTTCTCATCAGATGGCGTAATTGCCCTTTGAGCTATCTTAGAAAAATTCGTCAAACCACTCGGCAACATCTCAAAAGAAAACCTATCTCCTTTTTTACGATAGGTAAACTCACGTCCTAACACAAATGTTGGACTATTTAATTGAGTAGCTCGTTTTTCAAAAACTTCCTGAACATCTTCTCTATCGGTGGCATAAATAAATGGTACCTGTTCTTTTAATGCCCCCACTTTTTGCTCGGCAATAGCAACATGGGTATCTCCTAAAATAACCTGATGATCTAAACCTATCGATGGGCAAACCAATGCCAAAGGCTTAAACACATTAGTTGAGTCATGAAGCCCTCCTAGACCAGCTTCAATAATGGCGATGTCCACAGGATGCATTCGACCAAAATAATAGAACATCAGGACAGTAATCACCTCAAACTCAGTCGCTGGCTCCAAGTCAGTTTCAAGCGGCAAACGCTCAACAACAGGCGCTACTTCATTAACCAATCGCACAAACTCTTTTTGGCTAATCATTTGACCATCAAGACTGATACGCTCTTTAAAATCAACTATATAAGGCGAGGTAAAGGTACCAACATGATAACCAGCTCCAGTAAAAATATGCTGAAGATAATTAACAGTTGACCCTTTTCCATTAGTTCCGACCACATGAATAGCCTGTAGTTCTTCTTGAGGATTGCCTAGTTCCTGAAGCATCCATCTCATACGGTCTAGGCCTGGTTTAATGCCAAATGATAATTTACTGTGAATCCATGTTAGAGCTTCTTCGTAGTTTAATTCCGTTGTCATCTTTTTCCTCACTTTACCTTGTCAAAGGCATTTGTTTTTAACGATAGGTGGTATAACCCTCTGACACTGTTACAACCATATATGGCTTCTGCCCTCACCAAATCATCTAACGTCAGCTTGGCCTCTCTAACTTGACCTGTCTCCAATAAATGCTGACGATAAATACCTGGCAAAATACCTAACGATTTTTCTGGAGTCAACCATTCGCCATTGATTACCAAAATCAAGTTGCCAATGCTTGTCTCTAACAATTCATTTGAAGCATTATAGTAAATCACCTCATGTTCTCCAATAGTAAGGTGGGGACGATGAGTCGTCTTGAAATAAGTAAAAGGAGATTGCTTTGTATCATGAATCTGTAGTTTTAAATCAGCGTGTAAAAAGTGCTCTGGTAATTCGGACAAGACCTGACAATCCAAAGTCACCTCCCCTGATTTTGCAATTTTAATTTGCAACCTGTAATCTTGCAAAGGAGTTAAGTCACCCAATATCTCTTGTAAGCCTTGTTCAATCACTGATCGATCAAATGGATAGGCAAAATAATAACAACTTTCTTCCAACCGTTTTAAATGTTCAGATAAGTATAAAATCTCTCCATTGGTTACTTTAGCAGTTGTTAACACATCAAAAACTGTTTTACGACGATATAAAACAGCTGCTTTTTGAGCTACTTCTTCAAACTCGGACTGCCAACGACTATCCCAAGTTATACCTCCACCAACACCATATACAGCTTTATCACCAAAAAGCTGAATCGTTCTTATAGCAACATTAAAAATAGTTCTGTCATCTGGTAAACAAATACCAACCGTTCCACAATAGACACCTCGAGGCTTAGGTTCCAAACGATTAATAATCGACATGGTTGATAATTTTGGAGCACCAGTAATGGAACCGCATGGATAGAGGGCTTCAAACAAGTTAACTAGAGAAATATTTTCAACTAACTGCCCCTCAATAGTGGAAGTCATTTGCCAAACCGTTGAATACTGCTCCACTTCACAGAGTTTAGCCACTTTGACAGTACCTGTTTGACAGATTTTGCCCATATCATTCCTTAGTAAATCAACGATCATCATATTTTCAGATCGGTTCTTAGCATCATTGGCCAACCACTTTTTTTCATAAGCATCTTGCCAGGTATTTGGGCCTCTTTTAGTCGTCCCTTTCATGGGTCTTGTTGTTAGCAGCTGTCCTTCTTTTTTAAAAAATAATTCCGGACTAGCAGATATAATTGCTACATCATCGTGACAAATATAAGCGTTAAAACTTGCCCCTTGTTCCACAACCATTCTATTATAGAGAGCTAAGCTATCCGTTGGATTTAAGGTAGCAGTCAGCTGAACAGTATAGTTAACCTGATATGTATTACCTTGACGAATATCGTCATGTATAGATTGAATGGCTTTTTCATACTGCTCTTGAGTTGTTAAGGTTTGCCAGGTTGTTGGCATAGCTATTTGCTGATAATCTATCGGTATTGGTAAACGCTCACAATCCTCATGGACGGTAAAATAAGCTAATGCCTCACTACCTAAGCGTTGCTGATGAACAGTCATGTGAGTGTCAAAAGCGGCAGATGCCTCATAGGATACATAGCCAACAACATAAAAGCCTTGCTTTTGGTAGTGCTCGACAGTTTCTAGGACAGAAATCACCTCTTCAATCCTATCTGCCCTTAAAACCTGCTTAGCTTGAGTAAAACGATAGCGTTCCCCAAGTTCCTTAAAATCAATAATCGTTTCCTTATGCATATCAAAATTATAGCATAAATAGAAAGAGATTGTTGAAAAAGAACCATATGACCAAATAAAAGAAAATCCTTCAATAAGGTTACAACAAACTCAAAAAAGACATTAACAACCTTCATCAAAAAACCTTGTCACGATCAACAACAGTTGGTGAGACAAGGTTTTTTCTTTACTTAATCACTTCTTGTGTTTTTGCATAGTTAGCTTCTACAGCTTCTTTTTCAGCCTGCCACCAGTCACGATTTTGGGTGTACCACTGAATCGTGTCTTCTAAACCTTGACTAAAGTCTGTAAAGGCAGGTGTCCATCCTAATTCATCACGGAGTTTGCTCGCATCAATGGCATAACGTAAATCATGCCCGGCACGATCTGTCACGTGATCATAAGCATCTTTAGGTTGACCCATTTTCTCTAAAATCAACTCCAAGACTTCCTTGTTGTTCTTCTCGCCATCTGCACCAATCAGATAGGTTTCGCCAATACGACCTTTGGTCAAAATCGCCCAAACACCAGTTGAGTGGTCATTGGTGTGAATCCAGTCACGAACATTTTTACCTTCACCATATAGTTTAGGTTTGATACCTGATAGGATGTTGGTGATTTGACGTGGAATGAACTTTTCAATGTGCTGATAAGGCCCATAGTTATTTGAACAGTTGGAAATGGTTGCCTTAACACCAAAGGAACGTACCCAAGCCTTGACAATCAAATCTGACGCCGCCTTTGTTGATGAATAAGGCGATGAAGGATTGTAGTTGGTATCGGCTGTGAATTTTTCACCAGGTCCTTCACCATGGCCAGGTAAATCTTCGCGTAGTGGCAAATCCCCATAAACTTCATCTGTTGACACATGGTGGAAACGAATACCATACTTACGAGCCGCCTCTAGTAGAGTGTAAGTTCCAATAAAATTCGTATGAATAAAGGGACTTGGATCATTGAGCGAATTGTCATTATGGCTTTCCGCAGCATAGTGAACAATCGCATCAGCTTTTGCCGCTAAGTCATTAACCAAATCAGCATCGGCAATATCACCGACAACTAGTTCCACACGCTCTCCTAAAATACTGTCAATATTAGCTCTATTACCAGCATACGTCAATTTGTCCAAAACAGTGATATGGACATCTGGATGATTGTTGTAAACATAGTGTACAAAGTTTGAGCCAATAAATCCTGCTCCACCTGTAACGATAATGTGTTTAAATTCAGACATGATTACTCCATTTTTTCAGTTAGTCTATTTTCTAAATAAGCTATTTTTGCAAAATCTTTGTGGTTATTCTTATCAGCTCGATAGGAATCTTTTGACGACGCTTGATAAATCTTTAAGTACTGCTCAAGTTTAGGGAGATAATAAGAAACGCCATCTGTTTGGATTTCTTCCAAATCCTCTAAAGCAACTCCAGCAAATGACGGTAGCGAGTGTAATCCTCCAAATTCAACCAAGAGATGCCCTTTTTGAAAGGCATGCTCATGGCGGTCAATCAGGATAAATCCTAAGCCTTCCATCATAGCTATGAGTTCATCTGCACGGTAAATACGTTCGTCATCTGGTGCTTCCCAACCTCTTGGGTCACTCGGCACATGAATATCAATATCCTTGGCTTTCCAGTCTATTCCTGTACGCCTTTCTAAGCCAAGAGACCCCATCAGCAAAGGTGTGATACCTAACTGATTTAAGTGCTTGGCTATCTGTAAAAAGTGCTCAAACATTATAGGTCTTCCTTTTTCAACGGTGTTACATCTTTTAAGAATGGATGATGTTTGTCCGCCTCAGAAACTTCAGCTTCTTCAAGATTATGCCATGTGATGTCAAGACTAGGATCAGCATAATTGACAAAGGCATATTTGGGTTTGAGTTCTAAAGCCCAATAATCATTGACCAAGTAACTATAGGAAACCTTTTCAGATAAGACCTGAAAACCATTTGCCACGCCTCTTGGCACAAAGATGCCCTTACTAGCATCAATAATAGTCTGGTAAGTATGCCCAAAGGTGTCACCTTCACGCAAATCCACCCAAGTCCCTAATACCTTACCGTCATCTGCCACCGAGATATACTTGTCCCAAGGTTCAGCATGTAGCCCACGAAGAACATTTTGGCGTGAAAAACTCACGTTATTTTGCAGCTTACCTTCAGCAAAGAAACGTTCTGGAAAGCCAAGCGGTAGCATTTTTTCTTTTTGGAAATTTTCCTTAAACCAACCACGATTATCGCCACGAACAGGAATATCAAATTCCAAAAGCCCTGGAATTGTTTCGATTTCACGGCAAGCTAGCTCTTTATCAAAAAATTGTTCTGTCATTACGCTTCTCCAATCAAACGGAGCAAGTACTGTCCGTATTCATTTTTCTTAAGAGGTTGTGCCAATTCATACACCTGCTCTTTGGTAATATAGCCCATACGATAAGCGATTTCTTCTAGGTTAGCCACCTGCACATTCTGCAGACGCTGTACTGTCTCAATATACTGTGCCGCCTCAAGCAAACTTTCATGTGTTCCCGTATCTAACCACGCAAAGCCACGTCCCATGAGTTCCACAGATAAATCACCACGCTCCAAATACGCCTTGTTAACATCTGTGATTTCCAATTCCCCACGCGGTGAAGGCTTGATGTTTTTAGCAATCTCTACAACATCATTATCATAGAAATACAAACCTGTTACAGCAAAGTTCGATTTGGGATGTTCTGGTTTTTCCTCGATAGAAATGGCATTCATATTGTCATCAAAGGCCACAACACCGAAACGTTCTGGATCTTTGACATGGTAACCAAATACTGTAGCACCACTTGGCTTAGCCGCTGCTCGTTGCAACATCTTGGTCAAACCATTACCATGATAAATGTTATCTCCTAAAATCAAGGCAACTGAATCATCACCGATAAAGCTTTCACCAATAATAAAGGCTTGTGCCAAGCCGTCTGGACTTGGTTGCTCCGCATAAGACAAGTTAATCCCCAACTCTTGACCATCACCTAATAATTCTTTGAATCGTGGTAAATCTTGAGGTGTTGAGATGATTAAAATATCCTTAATTCCTGCCAACATTAAGGTTGACAAGGGATAATAAATCATGGGCTTATCATAGATAGGCATGAGTTGTTTGGATGCCGCTCTTGTGACAGGATATAATCGAGTACCTGAACCTCCTGCTAAAATAATTCCTTTCATGACATTTCCTTTCTTAACCATTCAATTCAACTTATTCTACCATTTTTAGACAGATTTGTCTGTCTCTGCCCTCACAATGTGACGATTGATATCAAATTCCTCTGGAGACAATTCTGGTTGACGTCCCATGATTAAATCTACCATTTGATAAGCTGTGATTGGTCCAATGGTTAATCCTGACGACCCTAAGCCGCTGGCCGCATAGACATTAGGCATATCTGGCACTTGGCCAAAGAAAGGTGAAAAATCTCTCGTATAAGCTCTAATACCAACACGCGAGGAGCGCATTTCTGCCTTGGATAAATCAGGAAAATACGGTAACGCTCTCACTTCTTGACGATTGAGAACAGCTTCATCAACGGTCAAATCAAAGCCCTTGTCATTTTCATGACTAGCTCCGACAGACAAACGCCCTTCTGAAAAAGGAATAATGTCAATCTCACCATGAGGCATGATAACAGGATAAGCTCCCGTCTCTACTGAGGGGATAAGATAATCATTGATTTGTCCTTTTTGAGGACGTACCCAAACATTAAGCCCATGTTCTTCGAGGACTTTAGGTAACCATGCACCTACAGCTAAAATCACTCCATCAAATACTTGTTGTTCTATCTCGTATTGCCCATTCGGTAATGGGGTAATGGAAACAGCTTGACCTCGTTTAACTGTCACACCACTAGCCTTTAACAATGTCTCTGTCAAACGACTCCCCTCAACACGCGCCGCACCAGAGGCATAAAGCACTTTTTCAAACCCTTGCAAATTCGGGAAGCGAGCAACAGTTTCCTCATAGTCAAGTAATTCAAGCTCACCCATTAGAGGAGATTCTGTCTGCCTCTCTTTAGCAATGGCATAAAGGTCATCTAACCAGTCTAATCGTGACTTAATCAGGATGACACCTGATCGATCATAAAAATCAACAGCATGACCATCAGCTTCCAAATCTGCGATTAATTTTTGGTAAAAATCTGCCCCCATACGCGCCATCTTGTACCAAGCCTTATTGCGACGACGTGAAAACCAAGGACAGATAATTCCTGCTGCTGCTTTAGTCGCTTGACCTTCACCATGGTCAAAAACAGTCACATCAACATCATTTTCCTTGGAGAGATAATAGGCAGCTGTCGAACCGACAATACCTGCTCCGATAATGGCTATTTTTGTCATAAACTAACTTCCTCAATCTAATTATAAATGATAGAAGGGATTGGTGCTTGCCTCGCTAGGAAGTACCGTCAAATCCCAACCTTCTTCACCTTTCCATTGCTCTGCTTTTTCAACTAAACGTTTAACAAACAAAACCTCAATATGATGACCCGGATCAATCGCAACAAGACCATTGGTCAACATATCCTGAGCTGTATGGTAATAAATATCTCCTGTAATATAGACATCTGCTCCCTTTGCCAGAGCCTCTTTGTAAAAACTATCACCACTGCCACCACAGATAGCAACACGTTCGATGATTGGATTATTCTGGTCATACGCAACTAGTCGAATGCTGTCCAAGTCAAAAACAGCTTTAACTTTAGCAGCCAAGTCCTGTAAAGGCATTGGTGTGATGCGACCAATACGTCCAATCCCAAAATCATCCTTGGTTATTTTTAGCGGCTCTCGGTCTTGAATGTCCAATAAGTCACAGAACCAATCGTTTAAACCATCTGGCACAACATCAATATTAGTATGGCTCACATAAACAGCAATATCATGACGGATGAGGTCAAGGTACATATCGTTTTGAGGGCTAGAAGCCAAATCTTTCAAGGGTTTAAAAATGGGAGCATGCTTGACAATCACCAAATCAACCTTCTTCGCAATAGCTTCTGCTACCGTTGTTTCACGAATATCAAGAGCAAACATAACCGTCTTAATGTCCTTATCCAGACTGCCAATTTGTAAACCAACAACATCTCCTTCTAAGGACAAGTCTTTAGGACAATAGGATTCGTAACGTTCAATAAAATGACTAGCTTTCATGAAGAACCTCCTTAATCTGTTTTATTTTAACTTCTACTACTTGGCGTTGGTCAACATGCTCTTGTGGGATTTGGTCTAATGCCCATGTCAACTTAGATAGTTCTCTCTGCCATTTCACCATAAAAATAGGAGTTGATTGCTCAACTAAGTAGGGACCAAAACGCAACTCTTTCTCAGACAGAGACATGTGACCATGCTCAACAACGAAGATTTCATAAATCTTGTCATTCTCTTGAAGGATCGTTTCTGTAACAAGTCTAAAACCATTGTCTTGCAACCATCGTCTTAAATCATCTTCGCGATTATTGGGTTGTAGAATCAGACGACTAACCTTATCAAGTTTTGACTTTCCATCATCCAAAATATCTGCAATCAAACGACCACCCATACCACAGATGGTAATGGTATCAATGGCATCAGTCTCATCAAAAGCTGCCAAGCCATTCGCCAATCGGACGGCAATCCGTCCTTCTAAGCCATGTCTGGTGACATTCTCCAAAGCAGACTGGTACGGCCCTTCAACAACCTCACCAGCAATAGCGGACCTCACCAAGTCTCGTTCACAAAGGTAAATCGGCAAATAAGCATGGTCACTGCCAACATCAAGCAAACGACTACCTTTAGGAACAAAGCGGCTTACCTGCATCAAACGTTCTGATAATGTTATACTATCCATTCTCTCTCCTAGATTATAATACACCTCAACAATCAAAACTCCTCAAACCATAACTGGTATAAGTATTTCTTATCAACTAAAAGTAAGAGTAAAATATTTCGACTATTAGTGCTCGTAATAATATCTATATTCTTTTCAATTATATCATATTTCTGAAAGGAACCCTATAACAACAAAAGGCACCTATCAAACAGTGCCTTTTGTCAAATCGTGGTTAATGGAGTGGCAGTATCCGGAGAAGTATCAAAGATATGAATATCATGACCTACAGGTACATCTGCTTGTAAAAGATGATTCGTCATAGTCATATTAGCCAGTTCTTTGATATTATTTTCCTTGCTCAAATGCCCCAGATAAATTTTTTTGGTAGCATTTCCCATCGTTCTTAAAATAGTTTGAGCCCCATCATCGTTTGAGAGATGACCTTTATCAGATAAAATACGCTGCTTAAGACGCCATGGATAAGAACCTGAACGTAGAATATCAACGTCATAATTAGACTCAATCAAATAAGCATCTGCGTTCGCCACAATACCAGCCATTCTATCACTGACATAGCCCGTATCTGTCAGCATGACAAAACTCTTATTATCCTTCATGAAACGGTAAAATTGAGGAGCAACAGCATCATGACTGACACCAAAACTTTCAATATCAATATCTCCAAAGGTAATGGTTTTTCCCATGTCAAAAACATGTTTTTGCGACACATCAATATTGCCTAAATCCTTCGACATGGCTTGCCAAGTCGCCTCATTAGCGTAGATATCCAGATGGTATTTTCGTGCTAAGATACCAACACCATGAATGTGGTCTTTATGCTCATGAGTGACAAAAATAGCATCCAAATCCTCAGGTTTGCGATTAATGTCGTCTAATAGAGAAATGATTTTTTTGCCAGATAGACCAGCATCAACTAAAATCTTTTTTTGTGGGGTTTCCAGATAAAAACAATTACCCGACGACCCCGAGGCTAATATACTATACTTAAATCCTTCTGTCATCAAAGACCATCTTCCTCCCAATCCTCTACTGCAATAACCTCTTTCTCATAAGGGAGAACAACCGTAAAAGTCGATCCTTTGCCATAATCACTCTTAGCCCAGATAAAACCGCGATGCTGCTTAATAATTTCCTTAGCAATGGCCAAACCAAGACCTGTCCCACCTTGTGCTCGGCTTCTTGCTTTATCAACACGATAAAAACGGTCAAAAATCAGTGGCAAATCCTTTTTAGGAATACCCAATCCCTCGTCTGATATGGCAATAATCAACTGGGTTTCCGTTGTTTTCATGCTAACCCTAATTTGCCCACCATCTGGTGAATATTTTATCGCATTATTTAAAATGTTATCAAAAACCTGAGTCATCTTATCTGTATCAATTTCAATCCAAATAGGTGTTATCGCATAATCTCTAACAATATCATAGTGTTTATCATTTATGGTATGCTGATTTTTTATTTGGTCAAAACGGTTCAAAATAAAGGTCATAAAGGCTGTAAAATTGGTCAATTCAACCTCTAAGCTGGTTGCCTGATTGTCAATACGAGATAAGTTTAATAGGTCACTAATCATTCGCATCATACGATTGGTCTCATCCAAAGAAACCTTAATAAAACTCGGTGCAATATCCTCACGTAAAGCACCATCGTCTAAAGCTTCTAAATATGATTTAACAGAAGTTAGGGGCGTTCTTAACTCATGGCTAACATTTGAAACAAAGAGCCTACGCTCACGCTCCTCTTTCTCTTGCTCTGTTGTATCATGTAATACAGCAACCAAGCCGGATATAAAACCACTCTCACGTCTATTTAAGGCAAATCTAATTTGCAAAGTAATGAACTCACCAAACTCATTACGCCTTGTAATCATCACCTGGGGCGTTTGCGTAACCAAATCATGATAGGTATAGGTCTGTTCACCATCAAGGAGATCAATGATATTCATTTTTAGTGCCTCTTCCTGACTCAGATTAAGGTATTTGCGAGCCGTCTCATTGAGCATGATAATTTTGCCGCCACGATCTGTCGCTAAGACACCATCAGTCATATAGGCTAAAATACTCGATAAACGATTACTTTCTTGAGATAAATTTTCATGAGTTGCACGAAAAACTTCAGATAGAGCATTAAGGCTCTCTGCTAGTTCTTCTAAATCCTGACTACTTCTAACCTTTAAGACCTCAGAATAATCTCCATCAATCAAAGAGCGAATCTTATCATTCATCTGCTTGATCGTTAAGGCTTGTCTGTAATCCTTAAAAGCAAGATAGACAAAGTAAATGGCAACAAAACCCAAAAGGCTCAACAGAGCCAACTCAAATACATTTAAATTATCCACAATATCAATCATGTGCTTTCATAAAATAACCTACGCCACGGCGAGTCAAGATATATTCTGGACGACTAGGCTGGTCTTCAATTTTTTCCCTTAGACGTCTAATGGTCACATCAACCGTTCGAACATCTCCAAAATAATCATAGCCCCAAACCGTCTCCAACAAATGCTCACGTGTCATCACCTGACCAATATGGGTTGCTAAATGATACAAAAGCTCAAACTCACGATGAGTCAATTCTATTTCTTTACCATACTTTTGAGCTATAAAAGCATCTGGTAAAATCTCCAATTGACCAATAACCAGTCGACTACCTCCTGTAGCCTGTTCCTCTGCTATTGCTGTCTCCAACTTCTCTGTACGACGAAGCTGTGCCTTAACACGTGCCAACAATTCACGGTTAGAGAAAGGTTTAGTCACATAATCATCAGCCCCAATCTCTAAGCCAATAACCTTGTCAAATTCACTATCCTTAGCAGACAACATAATGATTGGCAAATGGCTGGTTTTTCTCACTTCTTTGGCGACTTCCAAACCATCTAACTCTGGCAACATTAAGTCAAGAATAATTAAATCAGGTTGTTCTTGTTCAAATAAGACTAAGGCCTCACGACCATCAAAAGCCGTCACAACCTCATACCCCTCTTTTGTCAAATTAAATTTAATAATATCTGAAATCGGTTTTTCATCGTCAACAATTAAAATTTTCTTCATAGTCTTCCCCGTTTCACCTTTTAAAACTTAGTTGTCTCAAAAGACATATCTTACCTTGCATTATACCAAATTCACGTTTAAATGAAAACTCTTAGCCCTGTTTTGAGCCAAGAGTTCTGTTTATTCATTGATAAATACGTCACCTGTTTGATAATCTAAGGTTAGGCCACTTTGCACATTGGGAATGAAAACATTAAACTCCAAACTGTCATCAGCAGATTTCGCCTCTAAATGACTACCACTTGCCAAAATGTTATCACCCTCATAAATAAGCGTGACCCTATAACGCACGCGCTTATTCTTATCAAGAGCCTTACGGACTAAGGTTTCGTAGTAGTTTTGACCTGTTGAATAAGGCTTGTCTGCTTGATTGGACCAAGCTGTCTGCGTTGCGATATTTTGAGGATTACTTGTTGACGCATCAAATCCTTTTAATCCGCCCACTAAGGAATAAGCTAACAAATGCCCCCTATCAACAGCATGATCATACTCACCTTTCAAATCATGGACTTGATGCCAACCTGGAGGCCTAAAATCGGTACGACCACTGCCTGTTTCGTCACGAGAACGGTATTGACGTGTTGATTTCGCCAATAAAGCATTCCCCCTGTAAGCAACCTCTTGCCCCTGAATAATCTTCGTGTCATTCACAGCATAAGGCGCGCTAGTAACGTCAGCATCCAAAGATGTCTTATTGTGATTGACAATAAAAGCACCACTGCCATTCCACTCTACCACATTCCCCAGCTGTTTTTTAACAGCCTTTGTCAAAACAGATGATGCTAATCCTTCATCCGGTGTTTCATTTGACCAACTGGAGCCATTGTCACGTTTGTCACTATCACTCAAAAATAGACCCGTCAACTGTGATAAGGGATTGTTCGTCTTGTCATTTCCACTAAATGAGCCAATACCTAAAATTGCTGCAATGACCAGGGATACCAGGGAAATCAATTGTTTCTGTGTTTTTTTAGTCATGTGTCAATACTTTCTAATGATTAACCTGTGAATTTGTCAAATAAAGCCTGCCATTTATCAATGGACAGTATTGATGTTGCATTATCACCACTTCCGATAATACCATAGCCAACCATCAATCCTACAGCAAAGAACAACAGGGCTAGCAGAAAGATGATAAAAACAAATAGCAACTGCTTAAGCACATATTTCAAACCTGTGTTTATCATATTCTACTCCTCTTTATTGTCCTTTACTACGGCTGATTTTTGCACCTAACTGCGCCAACTTTTCATGAAATTTGTAATAACCACGGTCTAAGTGTGTCAATCGACCAACTGTCGTCGTCCCTTCTGCGACCAAACCGGTTAAAATAAGGGCTGCACTAGCACGCAAATCACTAGACATAACAGGAGCGCCTTGTAAGCTTTCACCTCCATGAATAATCGCTGTATCTCTGAGAATTTCAGAATGAAGACCCATACGACGCATTTCTTCTAAATGCTGAAAACGATTCTCAAAAACAGTCTCTACCATGGTTGACTCTCCAGAAACGACCGCCATAAGAGCTGTAAATTGTGCTTGCATATCTGTTGGAAAGCCTGGATGAGGTAAGGTTTTAACTGTAACTGGTTTTAACTGTGACAGTTCCGATTTAACCCTTATGCCACCAGATTCTTCTGTGACGTCAACGCCCATTTCAATCAACTTAGAAATCAAGGGACGGTTATGCTCCCAAACAGCATCTTTAATCAACACATCACCACTCGTCATAGCAGCAGCAACCATAAAAGTACCTGCTTCAATACGATCTTGTACTACGTCATGCACGGCACCATGTAATTCATTAACACCTATAATCGTAATGGTTTCCGTTCCTGCCCCCTTAATATTAGCTCCCATCTTATTCAGCAATAAGGCCAAATCCACAATCTCAGGCTCTCTAGCAGCATTCTCAATGGTCGTTTTGCCTTCTGCTAATGTTGCAGCCATCATTAGATTCTGAGTAGCCCCCACACTTGGGAAATCAAGGTAGATATAGGCACCTTTTAAACGATCTGCCTTTGCAGTAATATCTCCACCCTTTTGTTCAATGCTAGCTCCCATAGCTTCAAGTCCCTTGAGATGTAAGTCTATTGGACGACTTCCAATGGTACAACCACCTGGCATAGAAACCTTAGCATGCCCATTACGCGCTAAAATAGGTCCCAAAACCACAATAGAAGCACGCATTTGACTCACATACTCATAAGGTGCAGTGTCTAAGACATCTCCAGTAGCATCAACCGTAATCTCTTTTTCAGTTTCATCAAAATCTACTGAAATATTTAAACCACGAATGACATTATTCATCGTAAAAACATCCGATAAAATAGGAACTTGACGTAAAACTGTCTGACCTGACTTAGCTAATACACTTGCTGCAAGTAAGGGTAACACAGCGTTTTTAGCACCTTCTATAATAACTTCACCTTGTAGTCGCGTTTGACCACCTTCGATAACAATATTATCCACTTTATTCTCCACAATTCTGTATTATGATGTTATGAAAAAGCCACAAAAAAATCTCTACTCATCGTTAAGATACTAAAGACAAATTCACTCACTAAAAAACCAAGACCTATACTAACCAAAATTAAAAACAATCTTAATTGGGCAGCATTATCATAGGTCTTGTGAAGCACCTTAGACCAATCAAATAAGCTCGTCAAATAATGAAAGATCAGCCCAATAAAAAAACAGTGGCTAGTTAATCTGATGATATGTTCTATAACTTCCATAGTTATTATTATACCACACTATCAAGGTAATTTAGTCATAAAGAAAACCGAACTTTACTGTTTAAAAAGAAAAAACAAGCCTTTAAGACTTGTTTCATGAAAGATAATTGTCTCTCTTAGAATTTCTTACGTTTGCGAGCTGCCTCTGATTTACGTTTACGTTTTACAGAAGGTTTTTCGTAGAATTCACGTTTGCGTGATTCTTGAAGAATACCAGCTTTAGTAACAGAACGTTTGAAACGACGAAGAGCATCGTCAAGAGATTCATTCTTACGTAATACTGTTTTTGACATTTATTTCACTCCCCTCAAGACAATGTAACATTTTCACGTTCCTTATTATTATAAATGATAATATTAACTTCTGTCAATCATTTTATTTAATAAATCACAGTTTTTATATCCTAACGCATGGTTACAAATTCTTCTGAACCTGTTGGGTGGATGGCCACTGTGTTATCAAAATCAGCCTTAGTCGCACCCATCTTAATAGCTACAGCGAAGCCTTGAATCATCTCATCAACACCGTATCCAATGCCATGTAAACCAACAACTTTCTCATCAGGACCTTGAACAACCAGTTTCATTTTGCACGCTTGGCGATGGCTGGTTACTGCAGTGTACATTGATGTAAAGGTTGACGTATAGACCTTGACAGCGTCATCTCCGTAAGCTTGTTTAGCTTGATCTTCTGTTAAACCGACGGTTCCTAAAGCTGGATGACTAAACATAACTGTCGGAATAGTTTCATAGTCTAATTTTTCCTCAGGTTTATTATTAAATAAACGCTCAGACAAACGACGACCAGCGGCCACAGCTACAGGCGTAAGCTCTTTTTTACCTGTGACATCACCAAGGGCATAAATCCCTAGAACATTTGTTTCTTCAAAGGCGTTTGAAACGATATAGCCTTTTTCAGTCAGCTCAACACCCGCAGCTTTTAAATTGATGTTAGCAACATTCGGGCGACGACCAATAGCCCAAACAATACAGTCAACAGTTTGCGAAGTGCCATTTTCTAGATAAAGTGTTAAACTACCGTCCTCATTCTTGACAACTTTTTCTGGAATTGACATAGGGTGAGCAGTTGGTCCATCTTGAGCCATGATTTCCATCAAACCATCAACAACGTAGCTATCAAAGTTCTTCAACGGACGTTTTCCCCTGAAGAATAAATGCGTCTCAGAGCCTAAGGCATGGAAAATGCCTGACAGCTCAACACCAATATAACCACCACCTACAACAGCTACACGTTTAGGTAATTCATCAAGATCGAAAAAGCCATTTGAAGTAATTCCGTGTTCAGCTCCTGGAATATTTGGGATGATCGCATGACCTCCCGTTGCAATAAGAATATGAGGCGCAGTGTAACGTTCACCTGCAGCTTCTACTGTATTGGCATTGACAAACTTGGCATAAGCATTGAGTAACTCAACGCCGTTATTCTTCAATCCATTGAGGTATGAGGTATGGATACGGTCAATATAAGCTTGACGATTTGCTTTCAAAGTTTGAAAATCGAAAGTATTAACCGAAACATCAAAGCCATAGTCAGCAGCATAATGATTTAAAGCTTCTGCTATCTGTGCACCGTTCCACATGACTTTTTTAGGGACACAGCCTACATTGACACATGTTCCACCAATATCAGAACCCTCTATTAAAAGTACCTTGGCACCGTGCATAGCTGCTCTATTGGCAGAAGCGATACCACCACTCCCTCCACCAATAACGATGTAATCATATGTTTTCATTAATTTTCTCCTATAATGTTCTTATTACTAACTCTATCATAAAAAACCAAATGTCTCAATTTTCTGATACCATTTTCCCTAAAACGTTTCACAGTTACGCTTAGCCAAAATAGCAAAAAGAAGGGGGTGAGCGTTAGATCATCTAAACTGTCTTCACTCCCCTTCAAAACAAGGTGTATATTTATCTATCTTAGGTTACCATCACTAATTGAAAACATCGTCGTTGTTCTTAACTATCTTATACAACAAGTCATTAAGTACACACAAGGACATCTTCTATAGCTTATTTAACCATTGCCTTGCTTTTTCTACAATGTCAGACGTTATTTGATGTCCAAATACCCAATGATGTTCTACACTAGCACCTGCTTTTTCAAAAAGACTGACCACATACTTACCATCCTCGGGACTAGCAATGGGATCTGCTTCACCTGTTGAAATAAAAACAGAGCTTTCAGATAAATCTTTATCTTCGACATCAAGAGGATAAAGCGGTGCCATTAAAATCCCTTTTTTGAGGTATTTACTATGTTCTAGCAGTAAGTGTATAGCTATATTGGCACCATTTGAAAAACCAACTAACACTACATCTGCTAAATCAAATCCATGTTTTTGCGACAAATGACTAATCCGTTCTGCTAGCGCTTGACCACGAGCAAACAAATCATCAATGTCATAAACACCTTCAGCTTTACGCTTAAAGAATCGTAAGGCGCCATATTCATTCACATCACCACGAAAACTTAAATAACTTGCTTCAGGCGCCAAAGCTCTCGCAATTGGTAACATACTGGTTTCATCACCACCAGTACCATGTAACAGGACAAGAACAGGTTGCTTGGTTTGTCCTTCGTGATAAGTATATTCCATTTTTTCTCCTCGCTAGGTTAAACTGGACGTTTTATCGTCACTGTTTCACCCATTGTCACATAATGATTTCCTGCTAAACGACCAATAGGTTTTAAGGCATCAGCTTGAACATAAGTGTCTTGATAAACTGATTCATCTAAATCAAACGAGATAACCTTAAACAGAATAAGATCGGCTGTTGGATGACCTGCTTCATTTTTGATTTCTATATGGTCATAAAATTCTGTTTCAAAACGGATTTTAGCTTCTTTAACATAAGGAACTGCAACAGTTTCTGATTGAGCTAATGTAAAGCCTGTATCTGATAATTCACTAACACCAGGTTCTAACAACTTAGCGGCCGCATTGGCTCCTGATAAAATATCTTCATTAACAATATGAATGACTGCTTGTTTGCTTCTAAGTACGTTCGCAGCGGTATCCTTCATTTGACCATTTTTACGCTGAAAACTGATTGATACCAGCGCAGGGTCATTAGACACAACATTAAAAAAACTAAACGGTGCTAAATTAACTTCTTTGTTCTCATGAAGGGTTGTTACCAATGCAATAGGTCTAGGTATAATTGTCCCAGACAATAGTTTATAGCGTTCTTTATCTGTTAAACTATCTGCTATTAATCTGACCATGAGCAACTCCTAGTCGAGTGGTGCTAAGTGCTCTACGATTTGAGAGCGCATATCTTCAAATTGTGGTGGTAATTGTAAGCTTTGACCTAATAATTCAAACGGCTCATCAACAGCAAATCCTGGACCATCTGTTGCAAATTCAAAAATAACATTTCCAGGTTCTTGCATATAAATTGCTTCAAAATATTTACGATCTTTAACTTCTGTCACACCAAATTGATTATCAATCCAATGGTTTCGCCACACTTGATGTGTTTCTTGATCTGGTACTGACCATGCGATATGATGTACCGTACCTAGACCCCAACGTCCTCTTTCAGCAGCTACTTTTGGTACTAAAATGTGGTGTTGTTCTTCTCCAGTTGTCACATAAGAGTAATGGTCTGCCAACTCAAGATATGGTTTTAACCCAAGATGTCCGCCAAGGAAAACCGCTGTATCATCTGGATTTGCTGAAAGAAGAACTGTTCCGTGGAAACCAAGAATAGCACGTGTTTCAGCTTCTTCATCACCTTCAACCAAGGCAATATCAAGATAATGCATATCTTGGAACTCTAATGTATCTTTACCAAATAATTGGGTTACAGTTGTTTCAAAACCTTTTGACTCAAGATAATCTTGCCATTCAGTCAAACGACCTTTTGGAATACGGAAAGCAATACGTCCCACTTGACCACTACCTTTACGACCAATTCGACCATTTTCCCAAGGGAAGAATGTCATCACAGTGCCAGAATCTGCATTATCATTTGCAAAGTAAAGGTGATAAACATAAGGATCTTCAAAGTTAACTGTTTGTTTAATCAGTCTAAGTCCCAAAACATCACGATAGAAGTGTAAATTTTCTTGAGCAGGACCTACAATAGCGCTAATGTGGTGGATACGTTTAATGATTGGCATATGATACCTCTTTCTACATTGGTAAATGACTGTAATAATAAAATAGTTAGATTTCGAAATAAAAGTGATAAAGATCATCTACTGAGGATAATCTGTAATGGTTTTGATCAATTGATGAAAGAGTGTGACCTCCTCATCTGATAAATTGGAAAAATAGGTTTCTAGAACATGTTCATGTTCTGGAAAAGCTTTTGACATTAAGTCTTTACCACTTTCCGTCAGATGAATGTAAGTAATACGCTTATCAGTTTGATTAATCTGGCGTTTGACAAGACCTTGTTTACAAAGCTTATCCAAAATATAGGTCGTGCTACTAGCTGCTACAAGAATCTTTTCTTTAATCTGCTGAACAGGTTGACTTCCTTTATGGAATAATAATTCTAAAACAGCAAATTCATTCACAGAGAGCTCGTAGCGAGCAATATCTTTACGGACCACTTGTTCTAGGTCTGCAGTCAAACGTTTTAACCCGACATACATATTTAAGACATCCTTTACACGATTCACTATTATCTCCTTTATTTCGATTTCGAAATAATTATAACATGTCACCTTTCTATTTTCAATTAAAATGACTTATTCCCTCTTTTAAACGATTTATCAAGATACATGACTAAACTTGCCCTTCAGCTCCAAATGAATCACACTCGCAAAAAGGGTAACTAGGATTAATTACATTGACTACTTTTCAGCTTACTGTACTATAAAACGAGAGAGAACTCGCTTTGTCCTCTCTCGTTTTCGATAGTCAGTAACTGTTTGATATCTGCTAACAGTTATTGTTTTAGTTATATCATCCATTCATAAATGATTAAACCAACCAAATATCATTATAGAACTTTGCCAAAGTCAACTACTTTAATCGCTTCTTCAAAGCGACAATAGGTAGGACTAACAATAATGGAAGTAACATCAAGTAATTAAATGAATGACCTTTTTTCTCTGAAACGTCACTTTCTGATTGAGCTGCTGATGTTTCTACCTGTTCTGATATAGAACTATCGTTCTTAGATACAGTACTAGACTCATTAGGTGTCTTCTTAGTCTCCGATGATGTCGTTTCCTTTTTAACATCTGACTTAGTTTGAGATGAATCAATTGTCTTACCAGTGTCTACAGTCGATTTCTCATTTTTTGCTGTTGATGGACTTTGTGAAACAATAGTACCACCATTATTACTTTGAGCTAATGGTCTTGATGGCTTATCTTGTTCCTTAGTTCTCGTTTCTGGAGACTTAGTCTCAGTATCACCTTGTGGTTTTTCTGATGCTTTTGGTTCAGTTTGAGAAGCTTTTGACTTAGGTGGAAGCGGGGCTGGAGTTGTGCCATGACCTTCGTTTTCCTTAGGTTTGTCACTTGGAGTCTCTGGACGTGGTTTTGACTCTTCTTTTGGCGTTTTTGGTGTGTCTTTGCCCTTGTCAACTTCACCTTGTGGTTTCTCTGACGCTTCTGGGGTCGATGGGACTTCTACCTTTGGTGGAACTGGGGTTGGAATGACACTATTACCTTCGTTTTCCTTAGGTTTGTCACTTGGAGTCTCTGGGCGTGGTCTTGACTCTTCTTTTGGCGTTTTTGGTGTGTCTTTACCCTTGTCAACTTCACCTTGTGGTTTCTCTGATGCTTCTGGGGTTGATGGGACTTCTACCTTAGGTGGAACTGGGGTTGGAATAACACTGTTACCTTCGTTTTCCTTAGGTTTATCACTTGGAGTCTCTGGACGTGGTTTTGACTCTTCTTTTGGCGTTTTTGGTGCCTCATGACCTTTGTCAGCTTCACCTTGTGGTTTTTCTGACACTTCTGGGGTCGATGGGGCTTCTACCTTAGGTGGAACTGGGGTTGGAATAACACTGTTACCTTCGTTTTCCTTAGGTTTATCACTTGGAGTCTCTGGGGTTGGAACTGTTTCATCTTTTGGCGCTTTTGGTGCCTCTTTACCCTTGTCAACTTCACCTTGTGGTTTCTCTGATGCTTCTGGGGTCGATGGAACTTCTACCTTTGGTGGAACTGGGGTTGGAATAACACTGTTACCTTCGTTTTCCTTAGGTTTGTCACTTGGAGTCTCTGGGGTTGGAACTGTTTCATCTTTTGGCGTTTTTGGTGCCTCATGACCCTTGTCAACTTCACCTTGTGGTTTCTCTGATGCTTCTGGGGTCGATGGGACTTCTACCTTTGGTGGAACTGGGGTTGGA
Organism: Streptococcus fryi; assembly: GCF_053206505.1. NCBI lineage: Bacteria > Bacillati > Bacillota > Bacilli > Lactobacillales > Streptococcaceae > Streptococcus > Streptococcus fryi. The sequence goes on from NZ_JBRUGW010000019.1 coordinate 28,489, forward strand.
ATAACACTGTTACCTTCGTTTTCCTTAGGTTTATCACTTGGAGTCTCTGGGCGTGGTCTTGACTCTTCTTTTGGCGTTTTTGGTGTGTCTTTACCCTTGTCAACTTCACCTTGTGGTTTTTCTGACACTTCTGGGGTCGATGGGGTTTCTACCTTAGGTGGAACTGGAGTTGGAATAACACTGTTACCTTCGTTTTCCTTAGGTTTATCACTTGGAGTCTCTGGGCGTGGTCTTGACTCTTCTTTTGGCGTTTTTGGTGTGTCTTTACCCTTGTCATCTTCACCTTGTGGTTTTTCTGACACTTCTGGGGTAGATGGAACTTCTACCTTCGGTGGAACTGGGGTTGGAATAACACTGTTACCTTCGTTTTCCTTAGGTTTGTCACTTGGAGTCTCTGGGCGTGGTCTTGACTCTTCTTTTGGCGCTTTTGGTGTGTCTTTACCTTTGTCAACTTCACCTTGTGGTTTCTCCGATGCTTCTGGGGCTGATGGGACTTCTACCTTCGGTGGAACTGGGGTTGGAACATGACTAGCATTATCTTCCTTAGACATATCATGCTCTGGTTGATTTGGTTTCTCCTCTTTAGGAGGAGCGCTAACTAGTCCTAAAACTTGTTTAGCCTCCTCAACAGATAAATCGTTATTTTCTTTTACCCTTTCATTTAGCTCATCCAATTTAGGGATTAAAGATTTCCAAGTATTTATATGTTTATTAAACAAATTAACTATATTGTCTAACTTTCCTTTAGGAACTACAGGGGTTTTTATTCCAAAGCCATCATACTTGTTTATTAATTCAGAAACATAAGACTTATTCTCTGTATACAAAGCATTTAAAATGTCATTAATTTTATGAACTTCTTTACCTGCTTTTAAATTATCTTTTAAATCATTAATTATAGTTTCAGATATAGTTTCATATGTGTAATTCTCTATAGATTTTATAATAGCTTTATTATTATCACTGTCTTTTTCTAAAAAATTAAGATAAGTTAAATCACTTCCATCTCCAAAAACTCTTGTTTGACTTCTATATATTAATTTTAAGTCTCTTCCCAGTTTATTTATCAATGGATTTTCTATATCAAAACTAGAATCTAATTTTTCTGGACTTGCAGTTAGTGCATCAAATTTACTAATAATAGACTCCAAATCCAATCTTAATGTTACATGATGTATATTTGATTTCGCTTTATTTAACAATTCTAGTAAATGATCTGTATTAGTCATCGATGTTACTGTATTTGTAAATGAATCTAATACTGATAAAATTATTTTTTGTGCTTCTTTCTTACTCTCATTTGTTATAGATATAGAGTCACTAATTGCTGAACTAAGAACTGATGCTTCATTAACTAGCTCATTGATCGATTTATACTGTTCAGAAAAATCTATTTTTGAAAGTCTATCTTTATAGATCCTTTTTTGTGATTCTATCTCTGATTCATGGTTAGCTTCTTTTATCGCTAATATAGCCTCATCTTTTAGTTCTTCTAATAAAGGTAAACTAATAAAGTCCTTTGCTAATTTTTTACTTTGCAACTTATATAAATCTTCTATTTCTTTTATAGCTTTTGGCTTAATTTTAGGTTCCTCAATAGCAAACAAAGTTTCTATATCTGGAATATTAAATTCCCAATTTCTTATTTTTTCATCCAATGAAATCATCGAAGAAGCTTCAACTATTTCCTTTTGAATTACTTTTATTAAATTATTTTTAATATCTAAAACTTTTAAAGATTCATCTAAAGTTCTTAAGTCGTCTTTTGCTTCAACTTCTTTCCATTTAGTTTCTAATAGAGACATTAACTTTGTTAAAGCCTTATCTTTTTTCTCATTCAGTCTTTCCGTATTTTCGGTAGAAAGTGATAATCCATTGATTCTAGTAACATACTTATCTTTGAGATCTTCCACATCTACCTTATGCTCAGCCTTATTAATTGCTTCCTCTGCTTCTAATTTTAATGCGTCCAATCTTTTTGATAAATAGTCAGATTCTTGAAGCTCAGATTTTTTTTGATTATAGCTTTCAGTGATTGCCTTAATTGAGTTAGGTCTTGCTAATGGAGTCCCAAATGTCTCTACAAAAGTTGAAGCAAGAGTATATAACTGATTAAATGTTAATTCTAAATTTTCTTCAGTAGCCTTCTCTATCTCTTCAGTGAACTTTTTAACCAAAAACTCCATTTTATCTGATGATGCACTGAATTCATCAATGGTAAATGCATTTTTATTATTTTCTACTTTTTGCCAATTGAGTTCTAATTCATTTTTTAAGCGATTTAGCTTATCTTTTTTATTATTAGACTCAATCTCTGCCCGTGAAGTAGTTGGGTTTTCTGTCGCATTTGCTGTTCCTGCTTCTACACGGTTTGTGCTAGACGATGTAGAAGCAGAGCTAGTCTCACCTGGCTGAGAAGTTACATTTCTAAAAGATGCTCCTCCTACATTCTCTACACCAGTTGAGCGTTTGGTTCTTTCTGATCTCTCTTTAGCTATATTCTCGTCTTGTTTGCCAACAATCTCTTTGTCATGATTTTCTTCTGTATCTTTTGTTGCCTCAGCTAAGACTTCTGATGCAGGATTAACCGATTCTTTTGGTTCTGATGATAGTGGCGTTGAGCTATTTTGTTTTGCTTTTAACGCAGCTTCTTTCTGTTTAACTTCTTCTTTCTCAAAGAATGCTTGCCATGTTTCTTTACCAGATTTTAGTCCATAAAGATAATCAACATATCCTCCTGTATCGGCAGTTGGCTTCGTTGTCGCTGATATTCTAGGTCTGCCATTTCCTCCATCGTAAGTTACATGGTATCTAAATAAGCCTTTTTTGACATTTTTTTCACCATCAATGGTTTCATATGTTGATCTGCCATCGTCTGAATCTGTAACATAGATAGCATTAACATAGCCATCCTGATCGAACTCAGCTCCCCAAAGGCTAATAATGTGGAGAGGTCCTCTAGTATTGCCGAATCTAAATGCCACACCTACCGCTTGTTCATTATTTAAATACTGTTTTAGTAAACGATTGAAAGATTCTTTATGGTTAGCCATATCTCTAGTTGATAGTATTTCACCACCGAACACTTCGCTAAAGTAACCACCACGATTATCTAGATTATCTTTATTCCAAGTGCTTTCGCTATTGGCATACATGGTAAAGTTTGGTTTATAACCATTGATAAAGAAATCGTTAATTGAGTCTGTCCATCCACCATTTCTTCTCCACTTGAAGTAGCTTGTGAAATCTTCAAAGATTTTACTTTCATCTTGATTTTTGTAAGAATTCAGATAAGCATCGAGTGTTGTAATGGTTTTACCGTTATATGTTCCCTTGTCTTGTGCTGGATAAATGGCTAAATAGCGATCCACGTATTCCTTGTTAACATTCAACCACCAGTGTAACATGTTTCCTGATACGGCAGAATAACATAGGTTTTGATCGTGTGCTTGATTAAACTTCTTATTGATATCGTACCAGTTACCAGTATTTCCTTTATCGTCTTCAACGGTATAGTAAGTATAAGACGGCTCAAAACCATACTCATTGATAATTTTAAACTCAGACTCTTTTGGTGCAGTAACACCCTTTACCCACTGGATCTTTTCTGAATATTTGAAGCCATCTGGGTACATCTCTACTATTGTTTTTAAATTGTCAATGGCTTTTGGCGTATCTGATAATTCTTCCTTAGCTTTTTCAAGAATATCAGTCATTGATTTATGTTTCTCAGGTTCAACAGCAACTGGGATAGATTCAGATGACGAATCTTGAGGCAATTCAACTCCTTGAGAGTCTGTTTCAACCAATGTAGCCGTAATTTCTGATTCAGTACTCACATTATTTTCTTCTGAAGAAGGCAGTGTTGTAGCAACAGATTCCATCATATCTGTAGCGAGCGATAAACTACTCTCGTCAACTACCGTCGTTTCAACTGAGATGTCTGGTTCGATCGTCTCTGAAGCATAAACCTGACTTGTCATTAAGTTGCTAACAAGTGCTAATCCTAATAAAACCGAAACCGCTCCAACATGATATTTTCTTATCGAAAAACGCTGACTCAAACCATACCAATTAAATGATTTCTGTTTCTTCTTATTCATAATTAACTCCTTATGACTGTTAAAGTGGCACAATGTCCCACCTTACATACTAATTCTATTAACATATACATTATCACGCTAAACGCTATAAATATCAACTATTATTTTTTTATGGTAAGAATAAAAAAATGTTATATCAATGTAAAAAAGAACTGTCATCATAAACTCAATCATCTTTTACACGTATTTTCTCTTCGCCACAAAAAAAACTCTCTCACACATGACAACATGTGCAAGAGAGCTGTGTCTAATTGGTATGACGTCAACTCAATGATTCGTCATCTCCATCAAAAAGCCTTCTCTGACCTCTCTACCGCTGAGCGCAGAGAAAAACCGACTTATTTACTGTAATACATCTCTACATTACTATTTGAAAATAGATGTTCTAAAGTTGTTAGTTACCTTATTAAACTCACGTAAAATCTCTGATTTTAAGGTTTGACGAGCAAAACTTCTGTCGACACCTTTTGCCAAATCTTCCTCTAAAGCTGTCTGTAATAAAGCTTTAAGCTCTTGACCAGATGTCACTTGCTGACCTCTAATCGTAATCGCCTTAATTTGATCTTGTTTAGCTAATCGTTGAGCAAACATATCTTTCTTAAAGGCTTTGTAAGAACCGGCATATTTTTTATCTAGGATTTCTCTAAAGGCAATTTCATCAGTCATGACTTGACCACTTGGTTTGTATTGATTACTTGCATAACCAACAAAGCCTTTATCCCATCCATATTCAGACAATAAATCAAAGATAACACGTCTAAACATCAGACCACCTACAGTACCTTGATTGTTTTGATAAGCCGCATAAATTGGGTAATAGAGCGGAACAGTATAATAGTTATTAAAGTTATCTCTCATGTACTCTTTTGGTAGCAAATTAGTTGTTTTAGCCACCAAATCTCTCTCCACAAAATCACTAACTGACGTCAAGTTCATCGCGCGAAGGTCAGCTGCAGAAATATCCTTAATAAGATCGTTCGCATGTGTTGCTCCCTCTTCAACAACTGTCTTCATCTCCATTTTTCTTAAGAGTTGAGCTTGTTGGTCAGCTGATTTTGTCACAATGACTTCAGCCTCTAGTCCATCAAGGAGATAGGTCACATCCGAAACACCTTTCGCATAAGATTTCAAATCATCCTTGCTATTAAATCGTGAAATATTGTCATTATGAACCCCACCTGCTATATCATACATAAAGTTGAAACCATAGTAATGCGTATTAGCACTAGTCACTGATTCAAACAAACCATAAGCATAGGATTCTGTAGATTGACCATCTCTATATTTATGACCTTGTAATAGAACATCTTCATCATAAGCATGAACTAATTCATGGTTGAGGGTTGCTCCCCCTTGACCACCTAAAATATCAACATAGTCAAAGTAAATCTTTTTGCTAACTCGATCGGCATAAGCTGAATCTTTTCTTGGTGATTTATTATACCATCTACCGATTGGCCCAAAGAAGTCATAGACTGCATTATAGTCTTTATCATATTTCGTTGCCCAACGACGTGGATCGGTGAAATAAGGTGCATCAGGCTGACCTTTGCCACTATCCTTAATGAAGTAGCCATCAAAAACTTCTGTCAGTTTTGTCTTGAGAATAGTTCTTTCAGTCTCGCCACTAAGTTTTAGATATAAGTCATTATAAGCGCCCCAACGACTCGAAGCCTTCTTCAATTCATCATGAACTGCCGATACTTGCTTCCTGTAATTGCTAGGATCACTTTGCTTCAATGCGTTATCAACACTTCTACCATAACCACCAAAATAAATGGTTGATAAAGTTGTTATGACATAAACATCATCTGCTTTTAGGTTGAGCAGTGGTAAAATATAGGTTTTATAAGTCCCTTTTTGCTGTAATCTTGTATAAATTTCAACATTAGCGTCTGGTAGAACGGTTGAAGCGACTTCATGCGTAAAGGCTTTCGTTGAAGAACGGAACCATTCGTTAGCAGATTTAGTTGTTAATAGAGTTCTGTTTTTATCTAAGAAGCTTAATAAATCTGCTGAGTCTAGCTTATTCGCCAAGACTTTTTTATAAGTCTCAAGGTTATTATGCACCATAAGGTTTTCAAATCCTTGTGAACCAAGCTCAATCAACACATCAATGTTATCAATCTCTTTACCATAGAATCTTGGATTTAGCATGACTAAGTCTTTAATGTTAAAGGTATCATAATGAATACCATACAATCTATTCAAATAAGCCAATCCAAGCATGATTTTTTCTTTATTGTCAGAAACTTTCTTAACAATCGTCTTTTGAACCGTATCATTGTTAAGGTAAGTCAAATCATTATTTGAGAGTAATTTAGATAAAATGGTGTCTAAATTAGCCTTCACCTCTGCAAATGACTGATCCAAGTAAAGATCATTTATAGAATTTTCGTATTGAAGCCCCTGATCCTTAATAGCTTTATTGTGAGCATCAAGTTTTAAAACATTCTTAACAGCAGCTGTATCAAGCTCAACTGGGCTTAATTGTGCTTTTAATTTATCAACAAGAGTTGTTTCTGAACGATTAAATTGAGCCAATGTAAACAATAAATCATTATTAAAGCTGTATTCAATAACATCCGTATTTTTGAATGGTCCAACCTGCGTTAAGTTGACTATTTCAGATGTGTTATCGTCATAGCGAATAAAGAGTTTGTTAGGCTGATCTTTAGCCAACAAGTTAACGTTAAAGTCACCATCTGTCATCGGCGTAACACTACTAATCACTTTGGTCGCAAGTAGGCTACCAGCAGGTACTAGATTACCATATTTAACGATAGTATGTCTGTCGTAAACTGGGAGTAATTTCTCCATATTACGATAGGCAGTCATACGATTAGCTTGGTAATTTTTAGCTACTGAGTAATCAAAGCTTTGATTTGAAGGCGCTGGTGTTGGTGATGGTGCCTCCTCTTTAATAAGTCCCCACTCTTTCAATTTAGCATTTGCTGCTTCTTGGGTGATATCCTGACCAACTTTTTTGTTATCTCGAGTAGTATTATAAAGAGCCACATAATCACCTAAAAGAGCTCCACTGTAATTACTTATATTATCAACTACACTTATACCAAATGCCTGACTTACAAGACCGCTCACATTAGGAGAAACTGTGTTCTGTGGTTTTATATCACCACCATAGTAATTTTGACTGATATTTGATGAACCTGTTTGAGAAGATATCTTTCCTACGAGACCAGATATATTATTATAACGTCCACCATTGACAGTAATATCAACTTCAACATAATTCTTGGATAATGTTGCACCAGTTGCAGCCCCGATAAGACCACCAACTGAATTTGTGACATTATCATTTCCTCTATAATTTACGACACCATTTGCTTTTACTTTAGCTATATTGGCATTCTGAGTTGCTTGAATGGCTACTGTCCCTAAATCACCCGCTGACGTAATATTAACATCTTTCAAGATGACATTCTCAACTGTACCACCCGCAAGAGTATTAATGAGTGGTTTTTTCAAGCCAATAATAGCATACTGTTTACCATCAACACTGGTCAGTTTTTTCGTGAAATTAGGTACGTAGGCAAGGTCTGATGTGTCTGTTGCATGGAGATCTGATCCAAGACGATAGACATCTCGTGAATTTGTTTTCATATCACGAATCAAGTCATCAAATGATGTATAAATACCATCACCAGTTACCGTTTTTTCAATCTCTAAGGTATAGTTTTCAGTTGTTTCAGTCGGTGCAACAAAGGTAACAAGTTTAGGATGCTCAACTGTAACAGCAATTTTATCTCCTTTTTGCGCAAAAGAAGCCACAGGTAAAACGACTTCACGACCATCATTGACAAGCTTAACCAAATAGTTTTGCTTATCGTTTGGAATGCTTGTAAGTCCTGTCACAATAGACATCGAGCCATCTTCTGACACCTTGTACAATGCTTTACTTGAAACATTTCTAAATTCGATTCGTTTAGGAATAATTTCTACAATTTCTTTTTTCTCAAGAACTTCTGTTTCTTCACCCTTATCCAAATCATAGTGAACGGTTGTCTCAACTTTATAAGTAACATAAGGTTTCAATTCCGTCAACACAAGATTGAGGTCCTCTAATGTGTTACTATCAATGGTTTTTATAACTTGATTTTGTTCGTCATAAAGTTTAACACTAATTTTTCTAAACGTTTGACTAGGATCTGATTTACGATATGTTAAAGTTGCAGAAGAAGTATCTTCATCTGTCGTCACTTTAGTGACTTCAATCTCTGGTTTAACTTTGTCTTCAGGGATTAAAGTATCCTCATGCTCTGAATGTTCAGTAATAGCCCCTGTTTTAGGATCAACGGTGTAAGTTGTTTTTGTTGTCCGACTATAACGTTTACCATCTTCCTTGGTCACCTCTGACGTCGTTAAGATCGGTCTTGTCCCTACTTTAACAACTTGTTCTACCATAAGAGTGGTCACTTCACTCGTTACTGGATTAGCCGTTACTACGCCTGTTGTGGTATTCAAGGCATAAGTCTCTGTATGCGTTGTAACCTCCTCAACACCTTTAACGGAAATACGCTGTTCACCTTTTGGCATTGTATCATCCGATTCATATCTGATTGTAAAAGGTTTTGTGGTTACACGACTTGTTGATTTGGTACCCACTTTAACCACTCGTTCTTGCATCGTCGTTGTAACACGACTTGTTTCTGAGTTGGCTACTACATTACCAGTAACCTTATCCAAGCTATACGTTTTGGTAAAGGTTGTGACTTGTTTTTTCCCAGGGGTTTCTTCGATCTGTTCACCCTTAGTGAGGCTTTCATCTGCAACGTATCGAGTTGAGAAATCTTGTTCTTCTATTCTCACTGATGGTTTGGTTCCTTTAGTGACAACTTTCTTAGTTGGTGCTTTGACTTCTCTCTCGTCACCTGCAATTGCAGTCATTTTGCCTGTAGCTTTATCTACGTCGTAAGTCGTAACAACTTCTTTTTCACCAGCTTCTCCACCTACTGCAGAGACAGTTCCAACTTCTAATTCTTCGTCTGCAACATACTCTGTTTCATATGGTACTGCTGTTGTCACAACTTCTGGTTTTGTCCCTTTGGTGATAATTCGTGTCACTGGTTGCTCCAATACTCGCGATTCTACTGTATCTTGAGTAAGTTTCCCTGTCTGCTCATCAACACGGTAAGTTGTTCTAACCTCTTTTCTGCCAACTTTTCCACCACTAGTAACATCATTTCCTACTGATTTAGTTTCGTCAGAACGGTACTCTGTATCAAACGCTATTTCTTCCACTGCTAAGGTTGGTTTCGTACCGACTTTAACAATTCGCTCAACCATTGGCTTGGTGATCTGAGGCGCCTCAGTAGTCATGGTCACTTGACCCGTTTTAGAATCTAGGGTATAGGTTGTTTTAGTTGTGATAACACCATTAATACCGGCAGTCTCTTCTTTTTGTGACTCTTTTTCAAGACTATCATCACCAATATAACGTGTTGTAAAAGGTACGTCTTCAAGTTTTACAGTCGGTTTTGTTCCAATTTTTATCGTCCGAGACTGGGGTTCTACAACGTTTACTACAGGTGAATTTTCAATAACCTCGCCTTCATTTGACAAGGTATATGAAATAGTCGTTGTTTCTAAACCAGACTTTCCTTCTGACATCATTTCTGGTGATGAATCATAATCTTTCTCACTATCAGCAACATAAACCGTATCAAAGTTTAAAACCCGCGTTACAACTTTAGATTCTGGTAAAGTCAAAGCAGGTTTATCCTCAATAATTGGAGGATTAGAGGGTACAAAAACCTCTTCTGGTACGGGTGTTGGAGGAATAACCTCTGGAACGATTTCTTCTGGTACGGGCGTTGGAGGAATAACCTCTGGGACAACTTCTTCTGGTACAGGCGTTGGAGGAATAACCTCTGGGGCTACTTCTTCTGGTACAGGCGTTGGAGGAATAACCTCTGGGGCTACTTCCCGTAATGCACCCTAGAGGATTCGAACCTCTAACCGCCTGATTCGTAGTCAGGTACTCTATCCAGTTGAGCTAAGGGTGCTTATTAAAATATGCCGAGAACCGGAATCGAACCGGTACG